>CAZZGM010000242.1:4443-5504 GCA_964653955.1 uncultured Bifidobacteriaceae bacterium
GGCTGAACCCGGCGCGCGAGTGGCGCCGGGTTCAGCCGCACCGCGGCGCACGACCCGCCAGCCACCCTCCCGAATCGCCAGATCGCGTCCGCACGGACAGACGCCGCACTCGTTGATGATCTGCGACGCTGGGGATCTGCGGCAGCGCAGATTCTTCCACGCTCGGCCCGCCGATGCGCCGCAAGCGCTGCAACCCCTGGCCAGCTGCTGCCACACCAACACGCGGAATTCCTACTGAAAACGGGCGCTGGCCGGAAGGCACTCACGTTGCTCGTCAGTCCCCCGTGCTCGCCCGTCTTGCCAGTGCCTCGGTGATTGGTGTGGATGCCAGCCCGGTCCATGTCGAAGTCGACCTCTGCTTTGGTCTTCCCCGCTTCCAGCTCGTCGGGCTGCCCGACACCAGCGTGAAAGAAAGCCGCGACCGGGTACATGCAGCCATCCGGAACTCCGGCTTCGACTTCCCGCAGCATCGCATTGTCGTGAACATGGCGCCGGCCGATGTCCGGAAAGCCGGCTCGTCGTTCGATCTGCCCATTGCGCTTGGTGTCCTGGCCGCCAGCGGTGTCGTGCAGGGCCCCGACATCCGGGACGTGATGATCATTGGCGAGTTGGCACTCGACGGCACCATCCACACCACGCGCGGCGCACTGCCGATTGCGGTCGCGGCACGCCGGCTGGGCGCGGCGGCGCTGCTGCTCCCCGCGGGAAACGCGGCCGAGGCGTCCGTGGTGGAGGATCTGCACCTGTTGCCGGTACACACGCTGACCGAAGCCGTCACGCGTCTCAACGAATCACGCGCGCAGTGGCCGCCCGCACCGCCGCCGGCGGCACCGCTCGCGCCAGCCGATGCGTCCACGCTGGACCTCGCGGATCTGCGCGGCCAGGCGCTCGCGCGTCGCGCGGTGGAGGCGGCGGCGGCCGGCGGACACAACCTGCTGATGATCGGCCCACCGGGCGCCGGCAAGACCATGCTGGCGCGCCGCCTGCCGGGGGTGTTGCCGCCGCTCGACTTCGATGAGGCGCTGGAGGCCACGGGCATTCATTCGGTGGCAGGCCTCATT
>CAZZGM010000243.1:0-5490 GCA_964653955.1 uncultured Bifidobacteriaceae bacterium
CATCGACGTGGGCGGCAACCGCGCCGGCACGCAGACGGGCTACTCGGCCTATGGGTTCACCGGCCAGGTGCGCGTGCTCATCGAGGGCATCAACACCACGGAAGGCACCGGCGGCGCCGGCTTCTACTTCGACTACTCGTCGCTCGAAGAAGCCTTCCTCGGCACCTCCGGCCAGGGCGCGGAAATGCCGAACCCGGGTGTGCAGAGCCAGTTCATTGCCAAGTCGGGCGGCAACCAGTTCTCGGGTGAGGGCTACTACGACTGGTACAACAACGCACTGCAGGGCTCGAACATCCCGCAGTCGGCCATCGATCGCGGCATCCGCGAGGGCAGCAACGAAATCGACACCTACTTCGATCGCGCCATCAACGTCGGCGGTCCGATCAAGAAGGACAAGATCTGGTACTTCGGCACCTACCGCGAGCAGTTCAACGCGGTGCAGCAGCCGCAGTTCCGCTTCGACCAGACGTTCGACACGAAGACGTGGAACCCGGTCGTGAAGGGCACCTACCAGGTCAACCAGAAGAACAAGATCATCGGCTACTACCAGTGGGGCCAGAAGGTGCAGCCCAACCGCCTGCCCTACGCTGCTTACTTCTACAACAATGCCGAAACGACCAGCCGTCAGGACTCGGGCAGCTGGGTGTACAAGGGTGAGTGGAACAGCACGATCAACGACAAGCTGTATGTCGAAGCGCGCTACGGCGAGTTCGGCTACTACTTCCCGCTGCTGACCAACTCCACCGACGATTACTTCTGGCGCGACACCGCGCTTGGTGAGCTCGAAGGGGCGCACCAGCGCAACCAGAACGACCGCACGCGCAAGCAGATCACGGGTGCGGCTACCTACTTCGTCGACACGGCGAAGGGCAGCCACACGCTGAAGTTCGGCGGTGAATGGCTCGGCGAGCAGCAGTGGGTGGGCAACGAGCAGCAGTTCGGTGGCAACATCGACCATCAGTATGCGAACGGCGTGTCGAGCACGGTGGTGTTCACGCTGCCGACCGCTACGTCGACCGGCAGCCTGCGAGCCGGCCGGGATGGCCACCTGAAGACGCGGAACGCGCTGGACGTGCTGGGTCTTTTCGTCAACGACACGTGGGCGCTCGGCCGCCTGACGGTGAACGCCGGTGTGCGGTACGACCGCTACGTGGGCAGCCATCCCGCGCAGCAGCAGATGGCGGCGACCGTGGGCCCGGTGTCGATTCCGGCCGTCGATTTCCCGCAGAAGACGCTCTACACCTGGAACCAGTTTGCGCCGCGCGTCGGCATGACGTTCGACCTCGGTGGCGACGGCCGGACGGTGCTGAAGGCCAACTACGGCCTGTTCTGGCACAACCCCGGCGTGGGCGTGGGGGCGGACTCGAACCCCAACACGCAGAGCAAGTCGGTGACCTACGCGTGGAACGACATCAACGGCGACCGCCGCTGGCAGCCGGGTGAAGAGGGCAGCGCCCCCGTAGCCCAGGCCCTGTCGGGTGCGATCCAGCTGGATCCGAACATCAAGGCCCCCATCACGCACGAGGTCAGCACCTGGCTCGAGCGCCAGTTCACCGACACGATGGGCATGCGCGTCGGCTACGTGTTCAAGAACGAGAGCAACCTGATCGGCATCGGTATCCCGGGCCGTGACGCCCGCAACGGCGCCTACAGCGTGGCGTTCCCCTTCACCGACATTGGCGTGGACGGCATTCGCGGCACGGCAGACGACCGCGAACTGACGCTCTACGGTATGCCCAACTCGCCGACGGCCAGCACCGACTTCCCGCTGACCAACGTGGTGGAAAACCTGCCGCGCCAGTCGGCCTATAACACGGTGGAAATGAGCATCACCCGCCGCTACAGCAACCGCTGGTCGGCCCAGCTCGGTGGCGCGCACACCTGGATGAACGACTTCCCGGGTGCCGTGGCCAGCAGCTTCCCGCGCAACCCGAACCTGCCGGGACAGCTGAAGCGGACGATGTGGAACTTCAAGGCGACGGCCAGCTACGACGCCGCCTGGGGGATCCGCGTGTCGCCGGTGCTGCGTCACCAGTCGGGTGCCAACTTCGCCCGTGAAATCGCGGTGCCCGCCAGCGCGGCTACGGCCTTCGGCCTCGTGCTCCCCGCGTCGACGATTTACGCCGACGACCCGATGGACAATCGTCAGGACAACATCTGGGTGTTCGACGTGCGTCTCGAAAAGACGGTGGAACTCGGTCCGCGTGCCCGCACGCGCCTGTTCCTCGACTTCTTCAACATCGCCAACAGCAGCGCCAACGAGACCATCACGGTCACGACCGGTGCCAACTACCTGCGTCCCGCGAACATCCTGGGACCGCGCACCGCGCGCCTGGGCATTCGTTTCCTCTGGTAGAACGAGGAAGATGAACCCGGCCTGAGAAGCCGGGCATGTAAAACTGAAGGCCGGGGAACCCGACGTTGTCGGGAACCCCGGTCTTTGCATTTTCCGGAGTCCGCCTTCGCTCGGTAAGCATCACCACGAGCTTCGGTGAGGCAGGCTCCGTACACTCGCGAACCTCGAACCTCAGAACCCGCGAACTCCGGAACCCGGTGCGAAGTATCCTTACTGTCATGCCTGACCGTGCGGTGACTTACGGTAGCTACCTTGCCATCGACGAGCTGCTCTCTCTTCAGCGCCCGCGGTCGGATGGTCCCGAACACGACGAGCTGCTCTTCATCGTCATTCATCAGGTGTACGAGCTGTGGTTCAAGGAAATCCTCCACGAGCTCGATCAGGTAGGCCGGTGGCTCGACAGCGGTGACGCGCATCGCGCGCAGCACACGATGAAGCGTGTCCTCACCATCATGAAGGTGCTGGTGGCGCAGCTCGATGTGCTCGAGACCATGACGCCGCTCGAATTCCAGTCGTTCCGCACGCGCCTCGAGGCGGCCAGCGGCTTTCAATCGGATCAGTTCCGGCAGCTCGAGTTCGTGCTGGGCCACAAGTCAGCAACCGCCATCGAGCGGTTTGCCGAGGGCAGCCGCGCGCACCAGGCGCTGACCGAGCGATTCAACGCACGCTCGTTGTGGGATGCGTTCGTGCACTACCTCGCGCGCGAAGGATATGCCGTGCCGCCGGACGTGCTTCAGCGCGATGTCACGCAGACGGTCACCGCGTCCGACGCGCTGCAGGAAGCACTGGTCGACGTCTATCGGCGCGACCCGAAGAATGCCGAGCTGTGCGAACGGTTCGTGGACCTGGACGAAGGTATCCAGGAGTGGCGGTATCGCCACGTGAAGATGGTGGAGCGGACCATTGGTGCACGGCCGGGCACCGGTGGTTCGAGCGGTGCGGCCTATCTGGCGACGACGCTCATGCAGCCGCTGTTCCCCGATCTGTGGGCCATCCGCACGCGGCTCTGACACATGCTGAATCCACGGGAACTCGCGCCGCACTACTCACGCTTTCGCGTTACCGAGCGGCTGCTGCTGACGGGCCACTCGCACCAGGCGTGGCCGGACGTGGCGTTCGAGGGGCAGCAGCAGGCCTGGCTCGAGGCCGCGGAGTATGTGGATCACAAGTGGGAGCGTGCCGCCGAGCAGGCAGAACGCGTGAGCGAAGGCTGGCGCCGCCTGCTGGGAGAATCCGGCGCCGGCCTGGCGTTCGGGCAGAACACGCACGAGCTCATCGTGCGCTGGCTGTCGGCGTTGCCACTCGACAAGCGTCCGCGTCTCGTGACGACCGACGGTGAGTTCCATACCATCCGCCGGCAAATGGATCGCCTGCGCGAAGCGGGACTGGATGTGGTGGTGGTCGACAGCCGTCCCGCCGAGACGCTGGCCGAGCGGCTGGCCGGTGCTGTCACCGACCGGACGGCGGCGGTGCTCGTGTCGTCCGTACTGTTCGAGACATCGGAAATCGTGCCCGGCCTCGACCGCGTCGCCCAGGCCTGCGACCATGCCGGCGCCGAACTGCTCGTCGACGCCTATCACCACCTCAACGTCGTTCCCTTCGACATCCGCGCGATGGGGCTCGAGCGGGCGTTCGTGGTGGGTGGCGGTTACAAGTACTGCCAGCTCGGTGAGGGCAACGCGTTCCTGCGCGTGCCGCCGGGATGCACGCTGCGTCCGATCATCACGGGGTGGTACGCCGAGTTCCATACCATTGCCGAGCGTCACGACGATGGGCGGGTGGCGTTTGGTGAGGGAGCGGCCCGGTTTGCCGGGGCCACCTACGACCCGACGGCGCACTATCGCGCCGCCGCGGTGTTTGCCTTTCACGAAGCCGCCGGCTGTTCGGTAGAGCGTCTCCGCGCGCTCAGCCTGCATCAGGCGGCGGTGCTCGTCGACCGTATTGCTGCCGCGGACTTCGACCCGCGCCGTCTGGCGCTGGAATCCCTGGCGCCGGAACGCCGGGGTGGCTTCGTGGCGCTGAAGGCCGCCGATGCGCCGGACCTGGCGCGCCGCCTCAACCAACGGGGCGTGTGGTGCGACGCCAGGGGCACCCGGCTGCGCCTGGGACCGGCTCCGTATGTGACCGACGACCAGCTCCGGGCGGCCGTCGATCATCTCGTGGACTGCCTGGTCGATTCATAGAGGACCCGTTCCTTCGGAACGTGCCGGAACCTGCTGGAGCGCCGATGACAGCGCTTGAGTGAGGGGCCCGATCCAGTTGGCTGGAACGAGCGGTTTCAAGCGATTGGATCCAGGGTGGGGCGGATTCCGACGGCGGAGGCGAACTGGCGATTTTCCTGAACAATTCGGGCCGACCGGAAGGCACGCCGCTCGGCACGCCGCTTGCTATCTATAGGGGCAGCAATTGTAAGCGGCTGTGAAACCCCCACAGGAGCACAGCAGGTTTGAGCCAGGCTGACTAGGCCAAAAACTGGCTCGGGGGCCCATAAATGATGGGCCCCTTTTTGTTTGGCCCTGTTGATTTGCCTTGTTGTTGCAAGACAGAAAAGGCCGGAGCGATGAAACGCTCCGGCCTTTTCCATGTTCACGTGCCGGGCACCGCGTGACGGTAACCCGGCGTGCGAGACGGTACCCTACTTCTTCAGCTGCTCGATGAGCGCCTTGGCCTGGGCGGCTTCCTGCGAGTTCGGGTCCACCTGAATCAGCTTTTCCATCAGCTCGATGGTGCCGGGCGTGTCGGCCTTCTGGAGCTTGGCCAGGCCGAGCTTGAAGAGCGGCTTGCCCCAGTTCGGGTCGATGTCGGAGGCGCGTTCGTAGTACTTCACGGCCTCTTCGGTCTCGCCCTTGGCAAACTTCACCTCGCCGAGGTTGTAGAACACTTCCTTGTTGGCACTGGTGGTCTGGGCAACGCCCATCAGGACGGTTTCCGCGCCCGCCAGATCGTTCTGCTCGAGCAGCGTCATGCCGATTTCAATCTGGGCCTTGTCGGCGTTCTGGTCGCCTTCGGGCACCTTCTTGTAGGAGGCGATGGCCTGGTCGTATTGCTTCTGCACGCGGTAGAGCGCGCCAACCTGCAGGTGCAGGGCGGTGAGGGCCGGGACCTTCTCGAGCATCCCCTCGTAGGCGGCAATG
>CAZZGM010000244.1:0-2032 GCA_964653955.1 uncultured Bifidobacteriaceae bacterium
ATCACGGGGCGGAAGCCGTCGAATTCCGCCGGCTGTTCCTAGGTCCGCACGATGCGCGGCTGCGCGTCGTAATCGGTGCGCGAAGACGCCTCGATCAGACGCCCCCCGTCAGAGATGACGATCGAAGCGCCTTCGCGCGAAAACAGCGGCTTGGACACGATGGGGCCGGACAGATCCCCGCCCTCGCCTTCGAAGAAGGCGGGCAGCAGGTTCGGATGGCCGGGAAACATCTGCCACAGGATGGGCAGCAGGCCGGCCAGGCCCTGCTCGGCCAGCGTATGCCGCCAGAAGTTCGGCGCGTTGTCCGCCGGAATGAGGTCGCCGGTGAGGCGCTGATAGTAGCCGGTCGACAGCGGTGTGAACCGTCCGATGCCGACGCCCAGCAGGGGATGTTCACGAATGGCTTCCACCGCCGCCGGGCCGTAGCCGTTGCGATGCCACGCCATCTCGTAGACGACGGCGCTGACCGATGTTTTGGGAACGGCTGCCACCAGCCGCGCGACGGGTGAGCTCTCTCCGACCAGGGGCCGCGCCGCCGCCGCGGCCACCATCAGCAGGAGCAGAGCGCCAACGGCTGCGGCAGCGGCGTGTTTCACGCTTCGACCGCGGTCGAGCAGCCATGCGATGCCCAGACCCGCCACGCCGGCAGCCACCAGGATGATGGTGGTTCGCGCGCCCGACACCCAGGCCGCCATCCAGAGCAGCGCCGTGATTCCCGCGGCCGCGGCGCCGCGCCAGTCACGTTCCGTATACCGCCACAGCACCACCGGCGCCCACAAGGCGCACGCCACGCCCAGCGGATTGGCGTCGCCCATCATGCCCACCGAACGCTGCAGCGAAATCCACGGCTCGTTGCTCAGCCACGAACGATCCCACCAGTGCTGGGCCAGGGCCACCGCTGCCGACAGGGCGGCACTGGCGGCCAGCGCGGGGACGATCTGTGCCCGCGTTACGCGCGGCCATCGGGCGACGCTGCTGTCAACGGCATCCTGCGGCGCCAGCAGGCGATCCATCCACAGCGCCAGCACCAGTTGCGTGAGTGCCGGCGCGACGATGACGCCCGAGTCGGCCGAGATGGGCCACACCGGTCCGCCATTGCTGGCGCGCAGCACTGCCAGCGGCCAGAGCACCGCCACCGTGCACGCCCACCACGCCAGCGGCACGCGCCAGGACGGTGCCGCCTGCCAGCGTGTCCACGGCGCGCCGCCGAGGGCGAGACCCGCAAACGCCGCCAGCCAGTACGGCATGGCGGCCATGACCGTGCCGGCGACGAGATACACCAGGCCATACGAGATGTAGGAAAAAAACAGAATGGCCGGTACGAGGCCGCGAACAGCGAGGCGCGCTGCCACCAGCGCGCCGGCAAACGTGCCCAGGAGCGCCGCCAGCGTGCCCGGCCGCGACAGCAACGGCCAGGCACCGGCAACGACCAGTGCCAGGACCGACGCCACCACCAGGCCGCGCGCCGCCGTCAGCAGCCGCCCGTGACTATGCACGTCCGGCACGGGGCCTCGCGGCGGCCCGATGCGCGTGCCCTTCGCTTTCAGGCCGATTGCCACTGATGGCGAACGCGGCACGACGCGCAACACGCGTGAACCGAGGGGTCAGTGTTTCCACGCCACCACCGCGTAATCGAACGGTCCGTACAGCTGTGTGTTGAGCCGCTCCACGTTCCGGTCGAAGGCGTCGGCCAGGGCCAGCAGTCCGCGCCCTTCCGTGCCCGCCGACGACAGGTCGACAGCCCTCGTCTCGGCGGGTGCCAGACGCAGCTTCTCGCTGTCGGGCAGCGGCGCGCGCAGCCGCACCTCCGCATCGAGGAACCCCGACGCCACCACGAGGAACTGCAGCGTATCGGGGTGAAGCGGCCGCACGTGCGTGAGGTCGCGGATGTAGCTGGAGAAAAACGCCGACCACGACGCCACGTTGATGGTTTCGAGGACGATGGGCGAGCCGGGGGAGAGCACGCGGAAGGCTTCCGCCAGCAGCGCAATCAGATCGTCTGGCGCGAGGTGTTCCACCACCTGCAGGGCAA
>CAZZGM010000244.1:2042-5485 GCA_964653955.1 uncultured Bifidobacteriaceae bacterium
TGTTGTCGGGCAGGCCCCTCAGATACGCAAGCGCATCGGGATCGGTGACGTCGAGCCCCGCGCCCTGGCACAGCATGACCATTTCGTGATTGAGATCGATGCCGCGCGCGCGAACGCCGCGTTCCGCGAGCAACTGCAGGAACTCACCACGGCCGCAGCCCACGTCCAGCACGTCCTGCCGTCCGGCAAACAGCCGCGCGTAGTCGTCCTGCCGCTCGCGAATGACGGTGCGATCGCCGCGGAACAGATCCTCGAACGCCACGTACTTGTGCGAGGTGATGGGGTCCGACGACAGTGCCGCCGGCGATGCCGATGGGCGCGGCCCCGCGGCTCCGGCGGCGTTGGCGTCCGCAGGTGCAGGTGCAGTCCCGCGCGCCGCGGCTTCGCGCGTCAGCGCCTGCACGGCCATCTGCATCGACGCCACCGACGCGCGCAATCCCTCATACCGCTCCCACCGCTTCAGCACATCGTCCGATACACCATCGAGCGCGGCGGCCAGGCCGCGGACCGTGTGGGACAGCCGATCGAAGGCTTCGGCGACGTCTTCGGTGACGCGCGTGGCCAGCCCGTGGAACTCGTGGTCCTTCGTGTCGACGAACGGCGTCAGCGTCTGCAGGTACTGGATGAGGCGCGACTCGAAGGTGGCCAGGTGCTCCACCTGGTCGCGCATGACGTCCAGCGTGGCGGCCAGTACCTCGGGGACGATGCGCTGCTGGGCGGTGTTGCGGTTGAGATGATCGACGAGGGCCGAGTTGAAGGCCTGCTGTTGATCGAGGGCCGGCGTGATCAGGCCGAGGACGAAACGTGCCAGCCGTCCCTTGATGCCGCCGGGAGGCGGCGGCACATGTGTGGTGATGGCCCAGCGTTCGTTGAGGGGCGTGATCTGGGTTTCGTCCGGCAGCGGGGGCGGCGCCGGCAGTGCCGGCAGGCGCTGCAGGGCCGCGTCGAGCGCCGTCAGCGCGTCGTTGTAGCGGCGATCGGCATCGTGCCGCTCGGCCTTCAGCCGTGTCAGGTCGGCTTCGCTGACGGTGCGGACGACCTTCACCGGCCGACGACCCCTTCGAGTGGGCTGCTGGCCGTCGCGTACATCTTCCGCGGAATGCGGCCGGCGAGATACGCCAGGCGACCGGCTTCCACGGCCAGCCTCATGGCACGTGCCATGGCCACCGGATCGCTGGCACCGGCAATGGCCGTGTTCATCAGGACGCCGTCGGCGCCCAGTTCCATCGCGACTGCGGCATCGGAAGCGGTGCCGACGCCGGCATCGACAATGACCGGCACGCGCGACTGTTCGCGAATGATGCGGATGTTGTTGGGGTTCTGGATGCCGAGCCCCGAACCGATGGGCGCGCCGAGCGGCATCACCGCCGCCGCGCCCGCGTCCTCGAGCTTGCGGCACACCACCGGGTCGTCGTTGGTATAGGGCAGGACGACGAAGCCTTCTTTGACCAGCACGCGGGTGGCTTCGACGAGCGCCGCCGTGTCGGGGAAGAGCGTCCGTTCGTCGCCAATGACCTCGAGCTTCACCCAGTTCGACATCCCGGCTTCACGCCCGAGGCGTGCCGTGCGGATGGCCTCGTCTGCCGTGTAACACGCCGCCGTGTTGGGCAGCAGGAAGATGGTGGCGGTGTCGATGTAGTCGAGCAGCGACTCGGTCTGGCGCGTGATGTCGACGCGGCGGACGGCCACGGTGGCCATGTCGGCGCCAGAGGCCTCGTGAGCGGCCCGCATGATGGCATGGGACGGGTACTTGCCGGTACCGACGATCAGCCGCGAGCGGAACTCACGGCCGGCAATGACGAACGGATCGGGCATAACTGGAGAATTGTACTTCCTGCCCGGGGCGGGGAGCCGGACCTGGTGCGAGCGGCCGGCGGGTAGCGGTATCCGCGCGTGTGGACGCGCATCCGGAGTGTCGCGCGGACGGCAGCTACCCGCCGCTAACCGCCGCCGACGAAGTTGACGATTTCCACGCGGTCCCGCGGCGCAACCGGCGTGTCGCCATACCGCGCGCGTTTGATGACCGTTTCGTTGACCTCCACCGCCACGCGGCGCGGATCGATGGCGAGGTGGGCCAGCAGCGTCGCCACGGACAGCGGTTCGGGCACTTCGTGCGGATCGCCGTTCAGAACAATCTGCATATGTCTGGTCCAGCGTACGGTCCGCCTCCGGCGGGGTCAAGCCGGCTCCGGATTGAACGGTTGTTCAGGAGCTATAATTCCTCTGATATGTCACCGCTTGCCGCCGCGTCAGATCCCCTGGGCATTCCCGGGTTCACCTTTGCCGACCTGCACGATGCGGATCGGCTGCGGGAGCTCTACCAGGTGTTCACGGCGGAGGTGGCGCGTGTCGAACCCGAACTGTGGCAGCAGTGGGATCAGTATCGGGCCGTGCCCGACTCGTTGACGCCCGTGGCCCGCAGCGGCCTGCTGGTGCAGATGGCCCCGCACGTCAGCCGCTTCGTGTCGCAGTTGTTTGGTGTGGGTGCCGAGACCGAGGAACTGCGGGAGGCCACCGCCGCCCAGGATGACCTGTTCCGCTTCAAGATCGACTTCGTGCGGCGGCGCGCGCTGCCGTTGCTGAAGGGGGGCGCGCACGTCGTGGCCTCGGTCGAGGATCACGCGTTGGTGGATCGTGTGTTCGCGCAGGCGCACGTGCCCGGGCCGGACGCGGGGCATGGAGTGTCGACCGCCGCGGAGCTGGTGCTGGCGCGCGCCGGCTGTGAACTGCTGGACCGCGAAGCGGCGCTGCGTGAGTCGGGGACTGACGAAGAACGGGCGGCGGTATCGGCCGACATCGAGGCCCTGCGGCGCTGGGTGGCGGCGCATCTGCATCATCCGGCGTACCGCGAGTGGGTGGTGTTCCGCTTCCCCGAAACGCTGGATGCCGATCATCTGGTGCAGATCCAGCGCCCCAATCCCGCGCTGCCCGAGGTGGTGACGGGGCCCGACGACAAGTTGCGCCGGCGCGAAGGGTTTGTCCTGACCGATCCGCGCTATACGCCGCGTGAGACGCTGAGCGAAATCCACTACTGCGTGTTGTGCCACGAGCGCGACAAGGACAGTTGCTCGAAGGGCATTCGTGACAAGGCCGGCGAGGTCACCACCAACGCGCTGGGCATTCCACTGGCGGGCTGCCCGCTGGACGAAAAAATTTCGGAAATGCACATGGTGCGCAAGCGCGGCGACGCGATTGGCGCGCTGGCCCTGGTCATGGTGGACAACCCGATGTGCCCCGGCACCGGCCACCGCATCTGCAACGATTGCATGAAGGCCTGCATCTACCAGAAGCAGGAGCCGGTCAACATCCCTCAGGTCGAGACGGGCGTGCTCACCGACGTGCTTTACCTGCCCTTCGGTGTGGAAATCTACGGCCTGCTCACGCGCTGGAACCCGCTGAACGTGCAGCGTCCGCACACGCTGCCCTACAACGGCAAAAACGTG
>CAZZGM010000245.1:0-3989 GCA_964653955.1 uncultured Bifidobacteriaceae bacterium
AACGAAGATGTGGTCGCCAGCGTCATGCCGGCGTCGAGCATCCGCTTCCATCCCATGCTCGATGACTACGTGCGTGCGGCCAGTGCGGCGCTGCTGGCCGCGGTCGGCCTGGTGCTGCTCATCGCGTGCGGAAACGTCGCCAATCTGCTGCTGGCGCGATCGGCCGCGCGCCGCCGTGAGTTCGCGGTGCGCGCCGCCATTGGCGCCAGCCGCGGCCGCATCATCTCGCAGCTGCTGACCGAAGGACTGGTACTGGCCGCTGCCGGTGGCGCACTTGGCGTGCTCATCGCATGGTGGGCGGGCCGCGCGCTGTCCGGTGTCAGCCTGGATTTCCTGCCCGTGCGCGTCAGCTTCCAGTTCGCGCTCGACCCGGCGGTACTCGGTTTTGCCGTTGGCGTGGCGGCGTTGACGGCGGTGCTGTTCGGACTTGCGCCGGCATGGACCTCCTCACGGCCGGACCTCGTGCCCGCGCTCAAGGAAACGGCCGAAGGATCGAGCCGGCGCCGCATCTCCCTGCGCGATGTGCTTGTTGTCGGGCAACTGGCGGTGTCGCTGGTGCTGCTGGTGGCCGGGACGCTGCTGGTGCGGGGCCTGCTCGCGGCGCAGAACACCGACGTCGGCTTCGATCCGCGTCCTGTGTCGGCGCTGTCATTCAACCTCCAGATGAACGGCTACGACGAGGAGCGGGCCACCGCCCTTCGTGATCGGGCGGTGGAAACACTGCGTGCGCTGCCCGGTGTCGTGGCGGCATCCACGGCCACGCGCCTGCCGCTGGCGCCGGACGTCAACATGGACAGTATCCACGTGCCGGGCCACCACGCGGCGGGTGAGGAGACCATTGTCGATGTCGTTCGCGTTGGCGCCGACTACTTCACCGTTGTCGGCGTGCCTATTGTCGAGGGGCGTGCGTTCACCGAAGCGGACATTGCCGGTGCGCGGCGTGTGGCCATCATCAACGAAACCCTGGCGCGGCAGTTCTGGCCGGACGGTTCCGCCGTGGGCCGTCATGTCGACAGCGACGATGGCCAGGACGGTATCGAGATTGTCGGCGTGGCGCGCGATCACAAGGTGCGCTCTGTCGGCGAGGATCAGCGCGCGTATCTGCACCTGCCGGCCGTGCCATCTCGTGTCGTCGATCTGGTGGTACGTACGACCATGCCTGCCGAGGCGGCGCTGCCGATGCTGCGCCAGGCGCTCTGGTCGCTGGAGCCGGACATCGTCTTTACCGAGGACGTGCCGGCGACGCAGATGGCCGCAGCGACGATGGCGCCGACGCGGATCGCGGCAATGGCACTTGGCGCCTTCGGGGGGCTGGCGCTGCTGCTGGCGTCCGTCGGACTCTACAGCGTGATTACCTACGCCGTCAGTCGGCGCACTCGCGAGGTCGGCATCCGCATGGCGCTTGGAGCGCAGCGCGGCCAGGTGGTGCAGCTGGTGCTTCGCGATGGCGGACGCCTGGCGCTCGCCGGGATTGGCATTGGTATCCTGGCGTCGCTTGGCGTCGGGCGCGTGCTGGAATCGCTGCTCTACGGCGTCAGCGGAATGGACCCATTGGCCTACGCCGCCGCGGCGGGTTTGCTGCTGCTGGTGGCACTGGCGGCCAATCTGGCTCCGGCACTCGGTGCCGCCCGCGTGGATCCGGTGAAGGCCCTGAGAACGGAGTGATGCCGGCCGTGACGTCGCGCTGGTGCGCGCTGCTGCTCGTGCTGGTTCTGACGACACCGGTCACTGGCAACGGTCAACCCGCGAATGGCCTCGACTGCTGGGTGCCGACGCGCGAAGAGCGGTCCGGGGACGCGCAGCTGAACGTCACCAGGCCGCAGATGGCGGCCATGCGCCGCGCCATCATCACCGCCGAAGATGTTGTCCGGCGGAACCCGCATTTCCGTGCCATGCCACGGCCCATTCGCATCCGCAGCACGATTACCGCGAGTGACGGCACGCCACGTACTGCACGGCTCAACACCAACGCCTATCAGCCCGATGTCTGGGCTGAAGGTACGTGTGATGTCGTTCCCGGCGCGGATCGTTGCTGTCGCGACGGAATGATTGTCATCACGCTGAACGATCGCACGCCCGTGCTTCGTACGGTGATGAAGGATCGGGAGGTCGAGTTTTTCGAAGAGCCTGTCCTTACAGGCAAAGTGGGCGGCTATCCCGAATACGACGGCGCGGAGATCCTGATCTCGATCGGCAATCGTGTGCCGTGGACGGCGGTGACCGTGGCCGAATATCTCGACTTCGAGGAGCGCCGTCTCACCGCCGAACGCGAGGCGGCAGTCGCGAATACGTCTCAGCCGAGTCTCGATCCCGCACAGGTGCAGCGCGCTTACGAGACCATGCAGAAAATCGATCAGAAAGCCGCGGACGAGTTCCTCGCCAACGCGAAGAAGACCATGGCCGAGGCGCCGGTGCAGCAGCAGAAGCTGCACGCGTCTGCCGGGGCGTACTTCGAACAGGAACTTGCGACGCTGGCGTCTCTTCGTGCGTCGTTGTCGTCGGCCGAACTCCAGCGGCAGGCCGGCGTCGGCGACGGGCCGCTGCGGCTGGCCAGGTTCGACGACCCACGCGCGAAAAAACTCGTGAAGGTGGATCCGTCGTTCTGGGATACGACGGATCCCGATCGTATCCAACTCGTGCGCGTCCGCGTTGGCGTTGTCGACGCGGATCCGGTGGCCGAACGCCGCGAGACGATGCGGAGAACGAAGGAGACGCTGGACTACGCGACACTCGCGGCCTTGCTGCGATAACGCGGACCGATCATTCCATTCTCAACGCCACGGCCGGAGCCGTGGCAGCGGCGCGCCGTGCCGGTGACCAGCAGGCGGCTGACAGCACAACCGCGAACAACGCCGCTGTCGTACCGAACGAGACGGGATCGAATGTGCCGACGCCAATCAGCAGGCTGCCGAGCAGCGTGGCGATCGCCGCCGCGAGTGCGAGGCCGGTGAGGCCGCCAGCCACACCCAGGCGAAACGCCTGCTTCATCACCATGGCCTGCACGTCGCCCGTCGACGCGCCCAGGGCCATGCGGATGGCCATCTCGCGCGTGCGTTGCGCAACGATGAAGGCCATCAGGCCGTAAAGCCCGCGCGCCGCGCGCAGCGCGCCGGCAATGCCGACGCCACCGGCCGTCCATGCGACGAGACGCTGTGGCACGAGGCCGAGGCCGGCGGCATCCTCGAGGGACTGGAAAAACAGCATGGGCACTGCCGGATCCACCTGTGCGATCGCCGCCCGCACCTCCTGCGCGATCTCCCTGCCCTCGACGTGCCGGATAAAAAATGTCACGTCCGTGATCGGGTGCTGGGCCATCGGCACGTAGACGAAGGGCGTGGGCTCCTCGCTGAGGTAGCGATATTTCGCGTCGGCCACAACACCCACGACTTCGATGGCCTGTGGCTCGCCCGAACTCCGCTCACGCATGAAGCGCTGGCCTACCGCGGGCCGATCCGGCCATGCGAGCCGCGCGAACGTCTCGTTGACGACGGCCACCGGCGGTGTGTCCGATCGGTCGGCCGGTGTGAAGCCACGGCCTTCGCGCAGCGGCATGCGGACGGTTTCGAAGTAGCCGGGCGATATGACATCCCAGCTTGCGTCGAGCGTGTCTTCACCCGGCCCGATTCGTCCGGGGACTCGGGCTCGTCCGATGCTGAAGCGTGAGCCCTGGAGCGGGATCATGCGTGCCGCCGCGACGGCCGTCACACCGCCGACGGCGGCGAGGCGCGATTCGAAACGTTCGACCACCTCCACCGCCTGTTGTTCCCGATAGCCGGACAGCGCCAGGTCCACGCTGGCCAGATCGATTCCGGCGACGTCGAACCCGCGATCGATATCGGCGGCGTTGTGCAGCGTCCGTACGAACAGTACGGTCGTGGTGACGAGCGTGACCGACAGCGCCACCTGCGCGACCACGAGACCATGGCGGAGAAACAACCGGCGCCGCTCCACGGTGGCGTGTGTGCCGTGCAGAGCCGGCGCGAGATCGA
>CAZZGM010000245.1:3999-4314 GCA_964653955.1 uncultured Bifidobacteriaceae bacterium
GTCGTGAAAGCTGCGCCCACGGCGAAGACAATCGCCCGCGCGTTTACCGCCAACTCGAGATTGATCGGGAATGGCAACGCCGGCAGGAAGCTCTGGAGCAGGCCGATCAGCAAGACGGTCATCGGGAGAGCGAGCACCGCCGCCGCCGCGAAGAGGACGAGCGTTTCGGTGAGGAGTTGCCCGAGCAGCCGCGCGCGGCTCGCGCCCACGGCCAGCCGCGTTGCCATCTCGCGCCGCCGTACGGTCGCGCGCGCGAGGAGCATACCGGCGACGTTGCTGCAGGCAATGGCGAGGAGCGTGCCGGTGAGCGCGAAG
>CAZZGM010000245.1:4324-5482 GCA_964653955.1 uncultured Bifidobacteriaceae bacterium
ACACCTGGACGGGAACGACCGAGGTGGGAGCGGAAGCCGGTGAGCGCGAAGAGCAGCCCCAGGAAGCCCAGGAACGGTGCGCGGGCCGGGCCGGGAATGCGGCTCGTCGTCATCACGGTGATGGTGTGCCGCGGGTTGGCCCGTGGCTCCGAGGCCTTGAATGTGTCCATCAGCGTGTTGAGCTCGGCGTTGGCCTGTGCGAGGCTGACGCCTGGTTTCAGCCGGCCGATGGCCATGTGCCAGACGCTCCCCGGGTCATTCAGCACGTCGGCGTTCGCCAGTCCGCGGGCGGTGGCCACCATCGCGACCGGGATCCAGAGGTCCGTGCCGACGAGCGCGGCGCCGTGGAAGCCGGGTTCGGCCACGCCAATGACCGTGAACTCGTGATTGTTCAGGCGAATGGGCTTCGTGAGGATATCGGGGTCGCCCGCGAACCGCCGTGTCCAGAGGTTGTGCGTGAGCACGACGACGGGCCGTTCGCCCGGCACCATGTCTTCGTCCTGACGGAAAAACCGGCCCAGCGCGGGCTTCGTGCCGAGCACGTCGAAGTAGTTGCCGGACACGAGCGTCCGGAACACGCGCTCGCTGGACTGCCCGTCGCCGAGGCTCATCGGACCGCCGCCAAACTCCACTGCCGCCATGCCGTCGAGTGTCTGCGTGTGGTCGCGGAGGTATCTGAAGGCCGGATGCGACATGTTGTCGAAGCCGAAGCCCTGGTTGGTGCGGCCGATGTCCACGAGCGCACCTGGATCGCGCACACCGGCTCGGGGAGCGAGGAGTAACGCGTCGGTCAGACTGAAAATGGTGGTGCTCGCGGCAAGGCCGAAGGCGAGCGATGCGATGGCCGTCACGGCAAACACGGGACTGCGTCGGAGCAGGCGTACGCCGATCGTGATATCGCGCCACAGCTCCGAGAAGAACCGGGCGGCGTGGTGTTGCCGCTCGACGCGGTCGCCGAGCCGCGCCAGGTTCCGCGCGGCGCCCGCACGGTCGCCGAACTCCCGCTCTGCCTGCGCCCGTGCCTTGGCCTCGCTCAGTCCTTCGAGCACCAGTTCCTCCGCCCGCATGTCGAGGTGGAACGCAAACTCCTCGTCGATGTCGGCGCGCACATGCTCGCGCGTCCGTGACGGAAACCGGAACAGCCGCTTCACATCCCAT
>CAZZGM010000246.1:0-5397 GCA_964653955.1 uncultured Bifidobacteriaceae bacterium
CACCACGTCGACACCCGCGGGCGGCGTCACGGGGCCTGGCCCGGCCACGAGTGTGACGATGGCACCGCGGCGGCGGGCGTCCTCCGCAAGCGCAAAACCCATGCGGCCGCTGGCGCGGTTCCCGATGAAACGAACCGGATCGATGTCCTCGAACGTCGGGCCCGCGCTCACCAGCACCCGCGTCCCCGCCAAATCCTGCGGCACAGGCGCCAACACCCCCTGCACGAACGCCACCACATCGTCCGGCTCGGCCAGACGGCCCTTGCCAATCCAGCCGCAGGCCAGGTATCCCGCGCCGGGTTCGACCACGCGTACGCCGCGTGCCTGCAGCCGCGCCAGGTTGTCCACCACGGCCGGATGCGCGTACATGTTGCTGTTCATGGCCGGCGCAATGACCACCGGGGCCGTCGTCGCCAGATACATCGACGTGAGAAAGTCGTCCGCCAGCCCGTGCGCGAACCGGCCAATGGTATTGGCCGTGCAAGGGGCAACCAGCAGCAGATCGATCTGCGAGGCGATGGCAATGTGCTCGATCTCGGCGTTGGTCCCCGGCGTCCACAGGTCCGTCACCACCTCGCGGCGGGTGATGGCCTCGAAGGTGAGCGGTGTGACGAACTGTCGCGCCGACGCGGTCATGACGGCCACCACTTCGTGGCCCTGCTTCTGGAGGCCGCGGGCAATTTCGACGGCCTTGTACGCGCCTATCCCGCCGGTGACGCCGAGAGCTATGAGGGCCATGTCGTCTGATGATGGACGATGGACGCGCGGTGATTCAAGGGCGGAACGTCTTGATGATTTCTTCCGCCACGCCCCGCATGCGGTGCATGCGCGACCGTTCGGCGGCAATGATTTCCTGCAGGCGCACCACCGTTGGCTCCAGCTGGTCGTTGACGACGACGTAGTCGTAGTCGGTGAAGCTCACGGCCTCGGCGCGTGCCGTGGCCAGGCGCCGCTGCATCTGCTCCTCGGTGTCCTTGCTGCGGCCGCGCAGCCGGCGTTCCAGCACCTCGAAGGACGGCGGCAGGATGAAGATGGCCGTGTGGTCCACGCCGGTGGCCTTCACCTGACGGGCGCCCTGCACGTCGATCACCAGCACCACATCCTGCCCTTCCGCCAGCATCCGCTCGGTGTCGTGGGCACTGGTGCCGTAGAAGTTGCCGAAGACATCCGCCCATTCGAGGAACGCTCCTTCGCCAATCATCTGCTGAAAGCGATCGCGATCGACGAAGTGATAGTCCATGCCGTCGCGTTCACCGGCCCGTGCCGATCGGGACGTGTAGGACCGCGACATCCGCAGGTTGGGCAGAATCTGGACGAGATATTCGACGAGGGTGGTCTTGCCGGCGCCGGACGGGGCCGACACGATGAACAGCAGCCCCCGCGGCCTACTCGACATTCTGGACCTGCTCGCGCATGCGCTCGAGTTCCGCCTTGGCCTGGATGACGAGCTCGGACACCTGCAACCCGTCCGCCTTCGAGCCGATGGTGTTCACCTCGCGATTCATCTCCTGGAGCAGGAAGTCGAGCTTCCGGCCACACGGCTCGGGCGTGCCCGTCAACACTTCCCAGTGGTGCAGATGGCCGCGAAACCGCGTGACCTCTTCCGAGATGTCCGACCGCTGCGCCACACGCACCACTTCCTGACTGAGCGCCGCCTGATCGATGGGCAGCGACGCCGCCAGTTCCCGCGCCCGCTCGAGCAGGCGCGTCTCCAGTTCCACCCGTCCCGTTTCGGCGGCCTGCACCACGTTGTCGACGAAGCCCCCCAGCAGGTCGCGGCGCGTGGCCAGGTCGTGCCGGAGATGTTCGCCCTCCTGCACCCGCATTGCCTCGAGCTGGTCCAGCGCCTGTTCGACCGAGGCGCACACACGCGACGCCAGCGGCTCCGGCGTCTGTCCGCCAGCACTCAACCGCTCGCGGATGGCCAGCGCCTGTGGAAACCGCAGCAGATCGCCGGCGGTCAGTCCCGCGTCAATCACCCCATCGGCGCGTGCCTGGGCAATGGCCGCCGACAGCGCGGTGACGAACGGCACGTTCAGCTCCACGTCGGGCGTCGGGACGGCGCGCATGTGCATCGACACGCTCACTTCCACGCGGCCGCGGGCCAGACGGCCCTGCACCAGCGCACGAATCCGCGGCTCGAGATCGCTCAGGGTCGAGGGCAGCCGCAGCTGCAGGTCGAGAAACCGGTGGTTGACGGCGCGAATCGTCACGCCGACGGCTGCCGTCTCGTCGTCGTGCGTCAGCGACGCAAACCCCGTCATGCTCTTGATCATGAAGTCATCCTTGGCTCGGCGCCCGCGGCCCTCGATCGCGATCCGGCCGGCCGATCGTCGACGAGTTCGAGGTGGTGCAGCCGGGCGTACGTGCCACCCTGGCGATTCACGAGATCGTCGTGCCGGCCCACCTCGACAATGCGGCCACGCTCGAGAACAATGATGGCATCGGCGCGCCGTACGGTCGACAGCCGGTGCGCGATGACAAACGCCGTGCGGTTGCGCAGCAGCGTGGCCAGTGCGTCCTGCACCAGCCGTTCGGACTCGGCATCGAGCGCCGAGGTCGCCTCATCGAGAATCAGAATCGGCGGATCCTTCAGCAGCGCGCGCGCGATCGCCAGGCGCTGACGCTGGCCGCCCGACAAACGCTGGCCGCGTTCGCCAATGGTGGTGTCGTAGCCATCGGGCAGCGCCTGGATGAACTCGTGGGCATGCGCGGCCCTGGCGGCCGCTTCGATGGCCTCGGGCCCGGCCCCCGGAACGCCAAACGCAATGTTGGCGGCAATGGTGTCGTCGAACAGCACCGTGTCCTGCGTCACCATCCCGATCTGCCCGCGCAGCGAGGCAATGGTCACCTCGCGGATGTCGCGGCCGTCGATGAGGATGTCGCCACCGGTCACGTCATAAAAGCGCGGCAGCAGGTTCACGAGCGTCGATTTGCCGGCGCCGCTCCGGCCAACGATGGCCACCAGCTGTCCGGCACGCACCGTGAACGTCAACCCGCGCAACGCGTGACGGCCCTGCCCATCCTCGTAGGCAAACGCCACGTCCCTGAACTCGATGCTGCGGTCGAAGTGTGGCAGTTCGAACGCGGCCGGGTGCTCACGGACTTCGGTGTGGGTGTCGAGCAGTTCGAACAGACGCTCGGATGCGGCAATGGCCTGCTGCAGGCTGGCGTTCACCCGGCTCAGCTTCTTGATGGGGCCGTACATCAGCAGCAGCGCCGCCACGAACAGCGTGAACTCGCCGGCCGTGAGCCGCCCGGTGGCAATCTCGCGCGTGCCGTACCACAACGCGCCGGCAATGGCGACGCCGCCCAGCAGTTCCATCAGCGGCGGCAGCACCGACAACACCCGCGTCACCTTCATGTTGGTGCGGTAGAGCGAACGGGCCGCCCCCTCGAACTTCTCGACCTCGCGGGCCTCGGCGCCAAATGCCTTCACGATGCGGTGCCCGGCAAACGCCTCACCGGCCACGTGCGACATGTGCTCCTGGGCTTCCTGGCTCCAGCGCGTCACGGTACGGACACGTTTGCCGAGGCGCACCAGCGGATACACCACCAGCGGCGCCGCCGTCATGCACACCAGCGCCAGGCGGGCATCGTGATAGAAGAGCAGCCCCGCATAGCCCACCAGCGCCAGCGACTCACGCGACAGGTCTCCCACCGTTTCGGCCACCGCCCGCTGCACCTGCGTGACGTCGTTGTTGAGCCGCGACAACAACTGCCCCGTCGTCCGCCGGGCGAAAAACGCCGCCGACTGATTCAGCAGGTGCGCGAACAGATCCCCGCGAATCCGCAGCACCACGCGCTGCCCGATGTCGTCCATCAGGTAGCTCGAGAAATACGCGCCCACGCCTTTCACGACGTACGCCACCAGCAGCGCCGTGGTCACGAACGCCAGACGGTCCTGCGTGGTCAGGACGTCATCGACAATGGGTTTGATGAGCCACGCGATGGCGGCCGACGCTGCCCCGTACACCACCATCGCCAGCACCGCGCCCAGGATGAGGCCGCGGTGAGGACGCGCATAGCGGAGCAGCCGGAGAAAAGCGTCCATCAGCGGTGTTCGGGGGGACGGTCCTCGTAGCCGTGCGGGTGCAGGCGGTGCCACTGCCAGGCGTGGCCGACGATGGTCTCGAGATCCGGGAACTGCGGCTGCCAGCCCAGAATCTGCCGCGCGCGATCGGCGGCGGCATAGAGTGCGGCCGGATCACCGGGACGCCGTGGCGCCGGTTCCCATGGCACGTCCTGCCCCACCACGCGGGAGACCGTATCGATGACAGAGCGAACGGAGTGCGGCGTGCCCGTGCCGACGTTGCAGACGCACGAGGGCGTACCGGCATCGAGTGCCGCCAGCGCGCGCACGTGCGCATCGGCCAGGTCGCTGACGTGGATGTAGTCCCGGAGACACGTGCCGTCGGGCGTCGGATAATCTTCGCCAAACACCTTCAGCGGCGGTCCACCCGTGGCGGCCATGATGGCGCGCGGAATGAGGTGGATTTCGGGATGGTGATCCTCGCCAATTGTGCCGTCGGGATGGGCCCCCGCCGCATTGAAATAGCGCAGCGCCATCCAGCGGATGCCGTGCGCACGTTCCACGTGCGGCAGCGCGCGCTCCACGGCCAGTTTGGTTTCGCCGTAGGCATTGATCGGCTGCGTCGGAAGCGACTCGGCCATCGGCACGGTGTCCGGCTCGCCGTAAACGGCACACGTGGACGAAAACACGAACTGCCGCACGCCGGCGCGCTGCATGGCGTCCAGCACCGACAACGTGCCGGTGACGTTGTTGCCGTAGTACTCCAGCGGGTGCCTCACCGACGCCCCCACATCCAGCCAGGCGGCAAAGTGCATCACGGCATCGATGTCGTGCGCCGACAGCGCCTCGGTCACTGCGGCGGTGTCGTGCATGCTGACGCGCACGAGCGGGACGCCGTGCGGCACCGCGGCCGCATGACCGGCCGACAAATTGTCCAGGACGACCACCGAGTGGCCGGCGGCCACCAGCGCCCGTACGGCGTGGCTGCCGATATATCCTGCGCCGCCGGTTACGAGGACGCGCGCCACGCTACCTCCCGATCGAGTGGTACGTGAAGCCCTGCGCCTTCATCTGCGCCTTCTCGTAGATGTTGCGCCCGTCGAAGATGACCGGCTCACGCAGGAGCTTGCGCATGCGCGGGAAGTCGGGTTCCCGGAACTCGTGCCACTCCGTGACGATGGCCAGGGCGTCGGCGCCCTTGAGGGCATCGTAGGGCTTGGAGGCGTACGAGATGCGGTCGCCGAAAATGCCCTTGGCCACCTTCATCGCCTCGGGATCGTACGCCTGCACGTTGGCGCCCTTCTCGAGCAGCGCCTCGATGATCGGCACCGCCGGCGCTTCGCGCATGTCGTCGGTCTTGGGCT
>CAZZGM010000247.1:0-5395 GCA_964653955.1 uncultured Bifidobacteriaceae bacterium
CGGTTCACGCGTCTGTTCTCGCAGTCCATCTACAAGTGGGTGCAGTCACCGTTGTCGCTGCACGTCGGCTCGCTGGACCTGGATCGCGAACGCGCGCTGCAGATGCCGGTCGTGCAGAAGAACGAGTGGCAGGCGTAACTACGGCAGCATCACGATCGGGGCACGCCAGAAGGCCACCTTCTGGTGCTCCGGATCCAGCACCGTCACCTGACAATCGTAGTCACCGGGCAGCAGCCCGGCGAGCGGGATGCTGAACCGCAACGGCACCGCTTTCGATCCCGGTTTCCATCCGCTGGTGACCGACAGCGCCGAGGTCTGCAGCATCATCGCGTTGTCTCGATAGACACTGACGAACGCGGTCAGTGGCCGCATGACATCTGCGTCTCGCTGATAGGCCTCCAGATAGACGTGCAGGTCCTGCCCCCGACTGAACACACGGGTCACACTGGGGATCAACTTCTGCCCGTCATGCACCAGCGGACTGACACCGGTCGCATCGATGCGTTGCTTGACGCTATGGATTTCTTCACCAGGCGGCACGCGCTGACTGGCCAGCACCACACTGCTGATCGGCACATGC
The DNA here is from genome assembly GCA_964653955.1 of uncultured Bifidobacteriaceae bacterium. GTDB lineage: Bacteria > Acidobacteriota > Vicinamibacteria > Vicinamibacterales > UBA2999 > VFZN01. The sequence continues at coordinate 581 of CAZZGM010000247.1, forward strand.
ACGTCCTCCTTGCCAAGATTCGGCACCGTGAACCCGGTCTGGTACGTACCGATCCGGCCCGTCGTGGCGTCGCGCACGAGCAGCTTGATGACGTAGGTGTCCGGCAGAAGCGTAAACCCGGTGTCGTACTGCAGCGGACGGCTCGCCAACCGCTCCGCGACATCGTCATCCAGTTTGATATCGAGGCGATCGCGTATGTTCTCGATGGTCGTTCCGTACCGGTCCTTGACCTCGCCAATGATGTCGAGAACCGCACGCCGTGCCCCCCGGCGTTTCGCCAGCATCAACTCGCTGCCGGGAATCTTCATCGTGACCGGCACGAAATACTCCGCGCGCGTGAGCTGGAAATAGTTCACTTCCACCGCCGCTGGGATGTCGGTGATGCGGTTGTCCAGCAACAGCGCATCTTCCAGTTGCCGCTCGCGATCCGATGCGGACATCCTGCCGAACGTCTTGTCGGCAAAATAGCCCTGCCGATGACCAACGCGAGCCGTTCCTGGCACTTTCAGCGACACACGGACACGCCGGAACTTTCCGTCCGCGGCCAGGTTCTGGCTGTAGTAGCCAAGGATGTAGTAGCTCGTAATGGACGATGCGGCCTGCGAGATCCCCAGGGCCAGGTCGTTGTGATCGAACATGGCCCGGCCACCCGTATCCCGGGCCAGAGCGTCAAGCGTGTCCTGGGATCGTTGAAATACGTTCGACATCAGCAACGCCGGTTGCCCGGTGAAGATCTCCATCCCACCAGGCGATGGCCGTGTCGCATCGCCAAGCGGAGGAGTGGCAACCAGGCCGCGTGCGTCGATGGGATGCACCGACACATTGGCACGTACCGCCGCGTTGACGGTGGCCCGCAACTGCGCCTGGTTGTTTGCGCCGTTGAGTCGCAGGCCACTCGAAAAATAGACAAGTGCCTTCCGCTCCGGCAGTGCCCTCAACATTTCCACCGCCGTCTGCAGGGCGGCCAGCTGCCGGTCAGTGCTGAAGATGTTGAACTCGGCATCGTTCTGGCCAAACGCCGTCCCTTCGAGCGCGCCGTCCGGAATGCCGTCTCCATCCAGATCGTCGCCGTAAATCAGTGTCTGGATGACCTCTCGCAGACGCCCCTTGGCGTCCGTGAAGTCGTGCTTCACACGTACCGCTCCACCCTGGAACACCACGATGGCCACCAGGTCCAGGGGTGTCATCCGGTGATTGATGAAGGCCATCGCGCTGGTGAACGCCCGCATCTGGTCCGGCACGCTCATAGCGGACGCATCGAAGTACAGCACGAGCAGGCGGCGGCCACGATATCGGCTGTCACCGGGTGCCGACATCGAGATCCCTGCCTGCGTGAGCCCGGACGGCGGCTCCGTTCCCTGCAAGACGAATGGCAGCCCCTGTAGGGCGTGAGGCCCGTCGCTCTCGAGACGTTGAAACTCGACGAACGCAATTTGTTGAGGGACGTTGTCCTCGGTAACCAGGAAATCGTCCGCGGTAAGGTCCTCGACGGATCGCCCGGCCCTGTCCGTCACCGTGACGGTCTCGACAATCAGGCGCGTGCTGCTGCGGAATACCGGCTGCGTCTCCTGCGCGGGGATGGATATCGACGACAGCGCAACCACGGCTAGTACGGTCACCAGTTGGCGCATGTCAGAACCTCACCCGAACACTCGTTCGCACCCGCCGCATCGAGTTGGCCCGAACGGGTGCTCCGAACTGCGGGCTGCCGACAATGGTGTTGATGCTGGCAAAGGTCACGCGGTTGAGCACGTTGGTGGCATCGACCCGCCAGTCCAGCTGGACCCGCTCGCCCCACGGAAACGTCCGCGTGATACCGGCATCGAGTAGAAACTGGCGTGGCCCGGCGACTGAGTGACGGGCAGCCGTCCCCCATTCGCCCGCCGCTGGCGTCACGAAGGAGTTCCGGTCGACACTGGCCCGAATCATTCCGGCAAGGCCCGCACCGGGCATTGGCTGCATGACGATCGGCGTCAGCGGAAGACCACTTCCCGCTGTGAGATGACCGGTCATCGTCCAGTTCTTCCAGAGTCTGCCCTTCCAGCCATCCAGCAAGCCACCGCCCGAGGTCCCAACGCCGGTTGCGTACTCGAACTGCGCGACGGCGAGATGCCGCTGATCGAAAGCCGAGCGCGCCCATTCCGCATCGAGATTCAGCCAGTCCTGGGCAACGGCCGACGCAATCGCCTGCGCGTGGCCCAGCGCCGGTGCGTTGTCTCGAGCCGTCGACACGGTGTATTGCACGACCGCTGCCAGGCCGTTTCGCAGACGACGACGGAGCTGCATCTGCAGGGAGTGTTGGAATGAACTTCCATCGGACGTCAGATACACGAAACCGGTCGGACAGGCAGGACAAGGATGCGCCGCTTCAGGGGGATAGGTATTCGGCATGAACGCCCGCGGCAGGTGCCGTCCCCTGGTCCCCGAATACGTCACCCTGCCGGTCAACGACGCTGGAAGATCGCGCTGCAGCTCGGCCTGCCACTTGTGGGCCCCTCCCACGCGGAACGTGGGATCGACCGCGAACGTGTTCTGCGGCGACGAAGCGCCGGCAACGAAGCTGTCGGCCATCGTCAATGGCCCGCCAGACGTGCTCTCGGCGACGAAGGTGTTGGAGAGTGGCGGCTGCTGCGCCAGCAGCGGTACGATCGACTGATACACGGCCATCGTTCGATAGATACCGTAGCCGGCACGCACCAGGAGCGACGACCCCGCTATCGGGCGCCATGACACGGCCACGCGCGGTTGAATGCCACGCCAATCCGGACGCATCAGCGCTCTGCCGTAGCGCGTCGCTGTCGTGCGGCCTGTCGGCGTACTGGCGAGAACCGGCGTCGCGGTCACGAAGCCAGGCGCGACATCCAGGTTGACCAGCCGGTTGGCGTGTTCCGTCAGCGGTGACTCGAACTCCCATCGCGCGCCCGCATTGATGGTGAGGCCGTGAGCCACCCGCCAGTCGTCGGCGAGATACAGCGCCTGCGACCACCCGCGAAACCGCTTGTCGGCGTTGCCGAAAGCGACGGCGCTCGTGGCCGGAAGACCCAGTAAAAAGTCCGCGATATCAGATCCGCTGGCAGCACCAGTGAACGTGAAGGTCCCACGCGGGTTCTGCTGCTCGTCGACATCAAGATGGTGGCGACGCAGGTCGGCTCCCACCGTCAGATTGTGCCGTCCGCGGTTCGCGTAGATCTCGAACACACCGCCATACGTCCGATTCCGCGACGTTCCAGCCACAACGCCGTCGAAGCCGGCAATGCCATCCGAAAAGAACAGGTTCGGCGGCCCCCAGTTGACCGGTTCCTGATTGTTGCCGGCAATCCCCGCCTCTCCGGATACGTTGACGCGGTTCGAAAAGTACGGACTCGTCCGCGCCGTGATGCTCGTGAGCTGATAACGGGCGCGCCAGGAGAACACGGGAGACACCCGATAGTTCCAGTTCACGGCCGCATCCACGCCAGCGTGCGTGGCCACATCGACGAACTGGAAGGCATCGATCATGGTGGTCGCCTCACGCTGATACGCAAACGTGCCGGCAAGCTGGCTGCGCCGGCTGACGGGCTGCGTGAGACGTGCCTGCACGTCGTATTGCCGGGCGTCATTTACGACGGGCCATTGGTAGTTGAAACGATCGTCTCCGGCCACATTCGGCTCGGGGTAGTAGCGAAGAAGCGAGACGGCCTGCGGACTGAGCCGATCGCGTGGGATCACGCCGCCCGGAAACGGCTCTCCGCTCCGTGGGTCGATCAGCGTACGCCCCGCTCCTGTGGCACTGACGTTCTGCGAAAAGTCACCCTCGCGCTCGCGCGCGGTGGGCAGCAGCGTCGACCGCGTAGCGGCGTTCGTATCGGCCGTGCGCTGCACCGCCACGAAAAACGTCGGCTGCCTTCCAGCCATCCGCGGCAGCTTGAGCGGACCGCCCAGCGTCCCGGTGACATGCACATTGGCATACGCCGGCCTCGGTGCGTCGAATGCAGAGAAGGAATATGGCCGTGCATCCCAGGCCGACGTGCCACCGGCAACGCCAATGCCACCGTTGTAAAGCGATCGCTGACGTGGCCGGTTGTTACCAAAGGCTCGCAGTTGCGCGAACGGCGAAGCCGCGGCATTGTGCACGCTGCCGTTGACCAGGAAACCATCGACAGCCGCTGTGCTCCGGTCTCCCGCGCTTGCAGCAGGTGTCTCATCCACCCTCTCCATTGGCGCATCAAGAGCGGACGCGATGTTTCCGACGGCAGACGTCTCAGTGCCTTCGGAAGCACGCGGCGCAATACCCGTCAGCCCGATATCGCGCGACAGGTCCCCGGCACGAACCAATGTGAGTTCGAATCGTGGAATAGCGCCGGCCTGCGGCATCCGAACGTCCTGCGTGACAGAGACGAATCCGAGCATGTCGACACGCACGGACCAGACACCGTCCGGCACATCAGAGAAACGGTAGAGGCCCTGCCAGTCCGTCACGGTCACCAGACGCGCATCACCGTGGGTGGCCGTCACGATGGCCCCGGGCACCGCCACGGGACCCGTCGTCACCTGGCCAACGAGATCCGAGCCGGCCAGCAGGTGCAGTGTGAGCAGCCGGACCAGCAGGCTCATGTTCAGTCTTCTTTCGGCTTTTCCACCCGTTCGATCACGAGAACCGGAACAGGCCCTCGCCCACCCACCAGCCGCAGTCCCAGTTGCTCCTGGAGCGCCGTAAAGATGGAAGGCACGTCGGGGGTCGCCGGTGGAGCGTTCGCGCCACCCACCGGCGTCGTCTGCGTCATCGGATCGGGCGTGTATTCCAGGTTCAGGTCGAAGAGTCCGTCAAGGCCTGTT
>CAZZGM010000248.1:0-374 GCA_964653955.1 uncultured Bifidobacteriaceae bacterium
GGCGTGGCCGTACTCAACAGCACCATCTTTCATCGTGGTGTCTACCGGTCGGTGAACGTGTGGAACGTGTCGGTGAGGACGCCGTCCCCGGCCAAGGGCGCAGCTATCGTGTCGCTGACGGCCTGGACCTTCGCGCTCATCTGCGGCCGCTGGCTTGCCTACGCGTAGTGCCAGTGGGGCAGTTGATTGCGCCCGGCTACTCGTGTCTCAACGCCACGACCGGATCGACGCGCGCGGCGCGGCGGGCCGGGATCAGGCAACCGATGAGCGCCGTCGCGACCAGCACGGCGGACGCACTGACGAGTGCCAGCGGATCGACTGGCGAGACATCGACCAGTTCCGCGCTCAGCACGCGTGTGAGCACGACCGCTGCG
>CAZZGM010000248.1:384-5388 GCA_964653955.1 uncultured Bifidobacteriaceae bacterium
AACCGATCGCTGTGGGCCTGGCGGTCGGTTTCATCCCCTCGCCGACGACCATCGACAGGATGTCGCGCGCGGTGCCGCCCATGGCCAGGCGCACGCCAATCTCCTGGGTGCGCTGGTTCACCGAGTGCGCCACGATCGCGTAGAGACCGACCGCCGCCAGGGAAAGCGCAATCGCGGCAAACAGGGCAAACAGCGCGGCATGGCTGCCGATGTTCCAGTAGATGCCGCTCGACGACAGCCGATCGGCAAGCGTGTGTGGCTCGCTCCACAGCGGCAGATTGGGGTCCAGTTGCTGGAGTTCGTGACGAAACACCGCGGCGAGACTCGACACGGGCAGATGGCTTCTCGCGAAGATCCACGCACCGGGTGCGGGCCGCTGCTGATGCGGCACGTAGACGCGCGGCTCGATGCGCTCGCGCTCGCGGCTGACGTCCCACTGGATGTTCGCGACGACGCCGACCACGGTGAGCCACGCGCCAGGTGTCGGTCCGTCGAAGAGCCGCACCTGCCGGCCGATTGGATCCTCGCCGGGCCACGACACACGTGCCATTTGTTCGTTGACGATGGCCACCGGACGGATCGCGCTGTCGGCGGCTTCGAATTCGCGGCCCGACAGCACTGCGGTCCCGAGTGTCCGGAAGTAGCCGGAACCGACATGCGACACGGCGACGGAGAGACGGTCCGGACCACCAGGCAGCGCCCCGCTCACTTCGTACGGCGTCATCGTCCCCATGTTCGTGCCGGATGTGCCGAGCGCCACCGACTCGATGCCGGGTGCGCCCTCGAGCCTCGCCGCCAGCCGATCCAGGAATGCCATCTGCGTGGGACCGTCCGGATAGCTTTCGGGAGGCAGCAACACCAGCGTGGCCACCACGGCGTCCGCGTCGAAGCCGGGATCGGCCGTGGAGATGTTCACGAAGCTCCGGATCATCACCGCCGCTCCGGCCAGCAGCACGATCGCCAGGGCCACTTCGCCCGTGATGACGAAGCCAGACAGCCGCCGTTGACGCACCGAACCGGCCGAGCCGCGGCCGCCATCTTTCAGCGAGTGATTGAGGTCGAGCCGCGACAGCCGGAACGCGGGCGCCACGCCGGCCAGCACGCCCGAGATCAGCGAGATGGCAACGAGATACGTGAGCACACGCCCGTCCATGCCGAGGTCGAGCAGGCCTTCGGCCCACGCCTGTGTTGGCGGCGTGACGAGGGCCGCATAGGCACGGATGGCCAGCACCGCCAGCCACCAGCCGGCCAGTCCGCCCGCCGCTGCGAGGACCAGACTCTCGACGAGATGCTGGCGGACGATGCGCCAGCGGCCGGAGCCCAGCGCCAGACGCACCGACGTCTCTCGTGTTCGCGCCAGCGACCGGCCGACGACGAGCGTCGACAGGTTGCCGCATGCGATCAGCAGGACGAACCCGACGGCGCCCCACAACGCGCCGTAGGTAGTGGCCGCGTCGCGGCCGACGAAAAACTCGGTGAAGGTCTGCTCCCGCGGGATCCACTTCTCGTTGGTGTCGGGATACGACAGCGCGAGTTGCGCGCCAATAGCCGCCAGTTCCGCCCGCGCCTGCTCCCGCGTCACGCCATCCGCCATGCGCCCGAAGGCAAACCACAGCCCGCGCGCGTCGCGTTTCTGCCGGTCGGCCGTCGCTACCAGCGGCATCCACAGCTCCTGGTTCTGCGGAAACGCAAACCCTCGCGGCATGACGCCAATGATGAGCGTCGGTGTGTTGTTGATGCGTACCGTGCGGCCGACGACGGCGGCATCCCGGGCGTAGCGGCGCTCCCAGAAACCGTGGCTGAGCATGGCCACCGGCACCGCACCAGGCTTCTCGTCGTCCGGCGTGAAATCGCGGCCGGCGAGCGGCGACTGGCCGAGCATGCCAAACGTATTGGCGCTGACGAGCGTGGCGGTGTGGCTTTCCGGGAAGCCGTTGCCGTCGGCGTAGGTGACACGAAGGTCCGCAACGGCGCCGAGATCGACAAAGGCACGTGTAGCGGCGCGCCAGTCGAGAAAGTCGGGATAGGAGACGCAGCAGCCGCGTCCGTCCTTTTGCGTGCCGACATACAGGATGCGATGGTTGTCGCCAATCAGGCGGAAGCCCTTGAAGAGCACGGCGTCGGCAATGCTGAACACCGCGGTGTTGACGCCGATGGCAACCGCGAGCGTTGCCACGGCCGTGAGTGTGAAGCCGGGGCTGCGACGGAGGCCACGGACGGCTTGACGCAGATCGACGAGCAGCGCGTCGAGCGAGGGTAGTCCACGCGTCTCGCGGTGTAGCTGCTTCGACGATTCGGCGCCGCCCAGCCTGGCCAGCGCACGGCGGCGTGCTTCCTGCGGTGGCACGCCCTGCCGGACGTATTCGTCAGTCGCCAGCTCCACGTGCGCAGCGAGTTCTTCGTCGAAGTCGCGATCGAGCGTGTCGCGACGGAAGAAGGCGAGCAGGCGTGCCCACGTCTCATGGAGGTTGATCATCGGCGGGCCTACTCGTGTCTCAAGGCAACAACGGGATCGACGCGCATGGCGCGCCGAGCGGGAACGAAGCAGCCGAAGAACGCCGCGGCGAGCAGCACGGCCGATACGGTCAGCAATGTGACGGCATCCGCAGACGATGACGGGGCGAGTGCAGACGCCAGCGGCCGTCCGAATACCAGCACGGCGCCAAGACCAATCGCCCATCCTGCGACCACGGGCCGCGCGCTTTGTCCCAAAACGAGCTTGAGGATGTCGAACGAGGTGGCACCAACCGCCGTCCGGACACCAATCTCCTGCGTGCGCCTGCTCACGTAGTGCGCGGTGACGGCCGCCAGGCCGACCGACGCCATCAGTAGTCCCGTTGCTGCAAAAATCAAGAACAGCCCGGTAACGTTCCGTTCGGGGGATCGGGCCTGCGCAAACCGCTCACTGAGCGGCATCAGCGCCGGAACCGGCAGCGCGGGATCGATTGCATGCACCTCGCGCCGGAACGCCGTCGCGAGTGTGCCGGGCGGGACCAGGGTCCGCGCCAGCACGAACATGTTGTTCCGCGGTCGCTGGAGAAGCGGCACGTAGACGAGCGGTGACAGCTGTCGTCCAGTGGGATCGTTCTGGATGATATCCGGCGCAATGCCGACCACCGTTCGCCATGTGTCAGACGCACTTGCGTCGAACCGGAGGCGGAGCCGCTTGCCGAGAGCATTGCCGCCAGGCCAATTCTGACTGGCAAACCGCTGGTTCACGATGACGACGGGCTCGCCTGACGATTCATCGCGTGTGCCGAACGGTCGTCCGGCGAAGATCCCCGTACCGAGCGCCGGAAAGTAGTCGCCGTGAATCGTGAGGACCGCGACGGTCGGATGCTCGCGCGCTCCGGCCATCGGACGATCCGACAGTTCGTAACTCACGAGAGGAACATGCTCGGTTGGTGTTGTCACCCCCATGCCGACCGACGAGACGCCCGGCAGGGCCTGCAGGCGTCCGTTGAGCTCCCCATAGAACGCCAACTGCGCTTCTTGGGTTGGGTAGCGCTCAGGCGGCAGATACATGGACATCGTCAGCACGTTCTGCTCGTTGACGCCCAACTCCGCTGCCGTGAGGCCTACGAAGCTGCGAGTCATGACGCCGGCGCCAGCCAGCAGCACGACGGCCAGACCAATTTCGCCGCCAATGAGCAGACGAGCCAATTGCTGCCCGCGACGTTCGCCCGTTACGCCGCGCCCGGCACTTTTCAGCGTCGCACTGATGTCGAGTCCAACACTGCGGACCGCTGTGACCGCACCGGTCAGCAGCGCCGTGACGGCTGTGATAGCGGTGAGGTACAGCAGGACGTGCAGATCCATGGCGTAGTTCAGGATCCGTGTGGCGTTGCCGAGGACGAGTGTCGAGACGTAGGCGCGCACGGCCATTGTGGCCAGCCACCAGCCAAGCGCACTTCCGGCAAGAGAGAGCATCGCGCTTTCGAGCAGCGCGTAGCGGACAATGCGCCAGCGGCCCGCACCGAGAGCCAGCCTGAGCGACGTCTCGCGTGACCGTCCCATGCCACGCGCGAGCAGGAGTTGGCCACGTTCGCCGCGGCAATCAGGAGCACGAACGCCACTGCTCCCCACATGCTCTGATGCAGCAATACGGCGCGAGGGCCAATGAACCACTCGGTGAACGTCTTGACCTCAGGGACGAGGTCCTGGTTCGTGCGTGGGTGGGCAGCGGCCAGCCGCTGGCCGATGGCCTCTACTTCTGCGCGGGCGCTTGGAAGGGTCGCGTTGCCGGCCATACGGCCAACGGCGTACACCGCGTAGTAGGTGTCTCGCCGGCGGGCTGCATCGGTCGGGATGAGCGGCGTCCAGAGGCGCTGGTCGGCCGGGAACGAAAACCCTTCCGGCATCACGCCGACGACCGTCGTCGGAACACCGTCCATCTGCACGTTCCGCCCGACGATGGTGGTGTCCTTGCCGAATCGGCTGTCCCACAGATCGTAACGAAGCATGACCACCGGTGATGCGTTCGGTTGCGTGTCGGCCGCAGTGAAGTCCCTGCCGAGGAACGGCGCGACACCGAGGACGCGGAAGGTTTCGGCAGTGACCTCGGTTCCATAGAGAGTATCGATAGCGCCGTCTTCAGTGACCAGTGTCTTGAACACGCCACGGACGAGGCCCATCTCTGTGAACGACTGCGCCTGCTCGCGCCACTGTTCGAAATCCGGATAATAAAGTGCGCCCTTGTTTGTTGTGATGTAGAGAAGGCGATCGTTCTCCTGCACGCGCGGGAAGCCCTTGAACAGGGCACCGTTCGTGATGCTGAAGACAGCCGCGTTGATACCGATGCCGACGGCCAGTGTGACGACCGCCGTTAACGTGAACCCCGGGCTGCGGCGCAGCGAGCGTGCCGCGTAGCGAAGGTCCTGCAGCAGGCCGTCGAGCGAGGGCAGTCCGCGCGTCTCGCGATGCAGTTGTTTCGACGCCGTGACACCGCCCAGCCTGGCCAGCGCACGGCGGCGTGCTTCCTGCGGCGCCAGGCCCTGCCGGATG
>CAZZGM010000249.1:0-5384 GCA_964653955.1 uncultured Bifidobacteriaceae bacterium
CGTCGAGGTGATGGACGACTTCATCCTCAGCCACACTCACGAAAACGCCACGCTCGACGGCATGCGCCGCGCCATCCTCCAGCAGGACGGCTCGGCCCTGCTGTGCATCGAGTTCTACGCCGACCACGCGGGCGAACTGCCCTCGCGGCTCGACGCCCTGACGCACGACCTCGCGTCGCTGGGCGTGGCCTGCCGCACACGGACCATCACCGACGCCGCCGCGCAGGCACGCGTATGGCATCTGCGCGAAGCGGCGCTCGGGCTCTCCATGGCCATGAAAGGCGACGGCAAGGCCGTGTCGTTCGTCGAAGACACGGCCGTGCACCCCGATCGGTTGCGCGACTACATCGAACGTTTCAGCGGCATCGTCTCCCGCCACGGAACAACGGCTGGTATCTACGCGCACGCGTCGGTGGGCTGCCTGCACGTGCGCCCGGTGGTAGACCTCAAGACGGCCGAAGGCGTGGCGCACTTCGAAGCCATTGCCACGGAAGTGGCGGACCTCGTCCTCGAATTCGGCGGTTCGCTCTCCGGCGAACACGGCGACGGGCTCGTCCGCGGCGCGTTCAACGAAAAGATGTTCGGCCCGGCGCTCTACGAGGCTTTCCGCACCGTGAAGCGTACGTTCGACCCAGACGGCCGCTTCAATCCCGGCCGCATTGTCGACACGCCGCCCATTACAGCACACCTGCGCTATGGCGCCGGCTACGACACACCCGACCCTGTCACCGTCTTCGACTACTCGTCGTTCGGCGGCTTCGGGCGCGCCGTCGAAATGTGCAGCGGCGTCGGAGCGTGCCGCAAGACGCGTGATGGGACGATGTGCCCGTCGTTCATGGCGACGAGGGAAGAAACCCATTCGACGAGGGGGAGGGCCAACGTGCTCCGTCTCGCCCTCAACGGCCGCATGCGCGAGGCCGGTCTCGACGACCATACGGCCAGGGAGGTGCTGGACCTCTGTCTCGAGTGCCGTGCGTGCCGCAGCGAGTGCCCCGTCGGCGTGGACGTGGGCCGCTACAAGAGCGAGTTCCTGGCCGGCTACTGGCAGCGGCACGGCACACCGGTGTCGGCGCGGTTCTTTGGACGCATCCACGAACTTGCTCCCTGGGCCAGTGCCATGGCACCGGTCGCCAACGCGTTGGCGGCCACGAGGCTCGGACGCTGGGCGGCAGGCGCCCTCGCGGGCGTGGATCCGCGGCGGACGCTGCCCGCATGGACCGCGCGCTCACTGCGCCGGCGGCTCGCCCATCATCAATCGGCCGTGGCCAACCCGAGGGCCGTGCTCTTTGCGGATACGTTTACGTCCTACGTAGAGCCCGACATTGGCGTGGCCGCGATGGCGGTGCTCGAACGTGCCGGCTTGGGCGCTACGCTGGCACCACACGTCTGCTGCGGACGGCCGCTCATCTCGCAGGGCCTGCTGGACGAAGCACGCGATCTGGCCGCGCGTAACGTGGCCGCACTCTATCCGCGGGCGGCAAGCGGCCAGTCCATTGTTTTCGTCGAGCCGAGCTGCCTGTCGGCCATCCGCGAGGACGCGCCGGATCTGCTGCGTGGATCGTTACAGCAGAAGGCGAAGACCATCGCGCGGCAGGCCGTGCTGTTCGAGGAGTATGTCGAGCAGGAACTGGCCAGCGGACGCGCAATGCTGCCGTTGGCGGCAGGCCCATCCGCTATCCTCCTGCACGTGCACTGCCACCAGCGTTCGATGGGACTCGGCGCCGCCGCCAGGGCGTTGCTCTCGCGCATTCCCGGCGCCAGCGTTACGGATCTCGACGCCGGCTGCTGCGGTATGGCCGGATCGTTCGGCTACACCAGCACGCACTACGAGATATCGCAAGCCATTGGCGAACGCCGGCTGCTGCCGGCCGCGCGTGCGCTTCCGCCCGGCGGCGTGCTGGCCGCCGCTGGCACGTCGTGCCGCCACCAGGTGGCCCACTTCACCGGCGTGGTACCCACGCATCCGGCCGTCCTGCTGCACTCCCTGATGGAGACCACCCATTCATGAGCCTCGCGTGGATTTCGCTCATCGCGCTCGCCATTGCCGTCACGCTCAGCATTCTCACCAAGGTGAACGTCGGCGTCGTATCGCTGGCATTCGCGTGGATCGTCGGTGTCTACCTGGGAGGGCTGTCGCTCGGCCAGGTCACTGGTGCATTTCCTGTACAACTGTTCCTCACGCTGGCCGGCGTCACGCTGCTCTTTGGCATGGCTTCGGCCAACGGCACCATTGGCCGGCTGGCCACACGCGCCGTCCGCCTGTGCCGCGGCAACGCGGGCCTCATTCCGGTGATGTTCTTCCTCGTGGCCGCGTTCCTGTCGAGCATTGGCCCCGGCAACATCTCCACCGCCGCCATGATGGCGCCCATGGCCATGGCCGTCGGCGCGCGCGCCGCCGTGCCGCCGTTCCTGATGACCCTCATGGTCGGCAACGGCGCGCAGGCTGGCGCGCTCTCTCCCTTCGCGCCCACCGGCGTCATCGTCAACGAAATCATGGCGCGCATCGGTCTGGCGGGAGCGGAGTTGAACTCCTACGTCAACAACCTCTCGGCCCACATCGTCGTGACGTTCGCCGCCTATGCGCTGTTTGGCGGGCTGGCGCTCTTCCGGAAGGGCTCGAAGGATACGGGCGGAGACGAGGTAAAAATCGAACCGTTCGAACCGGTCCACTGGCTCACGCTTGGCGTGCTGGCCGTCCTCGTGGTTGGCGTCATTGTCTTCAAGGTTCAAGTGGGCATGGCCGCGCTGACCTGCGCTGCGTTCCTGTCGCTGGTACGTGCCGCGGACGAGAAGGCCGCCATTCGTGCCATGCCGTGGGGCGTGGTGCTGATGGTGTGCGGCGTCACCGTACTGATTGGCGTGCTCGAACAGACGCAGGGCATGGATCTGTTCTCCGATCTGCTCGCGCGCGTCTCCACGCCATATACCGTCACTGGCGTCGTGGCGCTGGTCACCGGCATCATCTCGGTCTACAGCAGCACGTCCGGCGTGGTGCTGCCGGCGTTCCTGCCTACCATTCCCGGTCTGGTGGAGCGGCTCGGCGGCGGCGACCCGCTCGGCATCGCGTCGGCCATGATGGTGGGCGGCCACCTCGTGGACCTGTCACCGCTCTCCACCATTGGCGCCCTCTGCATTGCCGCGCTGCCCGCCAGCGAGGATCCGCGCCGGCTGTTCAATCAGTTGCTGGCCTGGGGCCTGTCGATGACCGTCGTCGGCTCGTTCATCTGCTGGCTGATGTTCTGATTCCAGGGACCGCTACTCGAACTTCGGCGGCCGCCCTTCGCGAAACGCCGTCACGCCTTCCTGGAAGTCGGCGCTGCCATAGCAGGCGGCAATGATGTCCGCGTCGGCGCCGGACGGCGGCGTGCGGTACGCACGCAGGCGAAGCAGGGCCTGCCTCGTGGCCGTCAGCGTGCTTCGCGCCCGTGTCGTCAGTTCGCGCGCAAGCTCGAGGCTTGCCTGCTCCAGTTCATCGGCGGGGATGATGCGCGTGGCAAAACCGAGCGAGAGAGCCTCGTCCGCGTCGGCGAGACGACCCGTCATCAGGAGATCGCGCGTGCGGGCCGGACCGACGAGGTCCACCAGGCGCGCTATGTTGGCCAGCGACAGGCAGTTGCCGAGCGTGCGCGCTACCGGCACACCAAACCGCGCGCGGGGCGAACACAGGCGCAGGTCGCAGGCCAGCGCCAGCAGGCAGCCGCCGCCCACGGCCGCGCCGTCCACCTCGGCAATCGTCGGCACCGACACCTGCTCCAGCCGCGCCACGGCAGCCTCGAGGCGCTGCTCGTAAGCCACGCCGTCCTCGCCCGTACGGAAGTCGGCAAACTGGCTGATGTCGGTACCCGCCGCAAACGCGCCGCCGGAGCCGCGTATGATGAGCACGCGGATGCGCTCGTCCTCGTCTGCCTGTTGGCAGGCGTCGGCCAGCGCGTCGTACATATCCCACGTGAGCGCGTTGCGCGCCTTCGGCCGCGTGAAGGTAAGGCGGCCAACCGGACCGGTGATGTCCCACGACACATTGCTCGATGACATAGTCGTTCTCGATGCGACCCAGGTGATGGCCGGGCCCTACTGCGCGATGTTACTGGCCGACATGGGCGCGCGGGTCATCAAAGTGGAGCCGCCGTCCGGCGATTCGACGCGCGCCATGGCGGGCGCCGACGGCAGCGACAGCCCGGCGTTTGCCGCCGTCAACCGCGGCAAGCGCAGCATCGTTCTGGATCTGACGAAGGACGCCGGCCGCGAGGTCTTCCTGCGGCTCGCGCGGACGTCGGACGTGCTGCTCGAAAACTTCCGCCCGGGCGTGATGGCGCGGCTCGGTCTCGACTGCGCCACCGTGGCGGCTGCCAATCCGCGGCTCATCTACGCGTCCATCTCGGGATTTGGCCAGACAGGACCGGCGGCCACGCGCGGCGGCTTCGACCTGGTGGCGCAGGGCATGTCGGGCATCATGGCGGTGACGGGCGAAGCAGATGGAGCGCCGGTGAAGACCGGCATCCCGGTCACGGACCTCGGTGCCGGGCTGTTCGCGCTGTCGGGAATTCTCGCCGCGCTGCACTGGCGTGCGCGCAGCGGACATGGCCAGCACATCGACACGTCGCTCTTCGAAGCGGGCCTGGCGCTGTCAGTGTGGGAAGCCGCGGAATATTTTTCCGGTCGCGGCATCCCGTCGCGCCTGGGATCCGCGCATCGCATGATTGCGCCTTACCAGGCCTTCCGCTGCGCGGATGGTTACATCAACATCGGCGCGGCCAACGATCGGACGTTCGCACGACTCGCCAACGTGCTGGGCCACCCCGAGTGGACGGCCGACGCCCGCTTCGTCACCGCCACGGATCGTGTGGCCCATCGCGACCAACTGGCGGCGCTCATCGAGGACGAAACCACTCGCGGCACGCGCGCCGAGTGGACGGCACGCTTCGACGAGGCGGGGATTCCATGCGGCCCCATCCTGGACCACGCCGAAGCCTTTGCCCACCCGCAGGCGGTGGCACGCGACATGGCCGTCCCCGTGGAGCATCCGCGACTGGGCTCGCTGCACGCCATCGGGACGCCGCTCAAGCTGTCGGCGACGCCGCTCGACGTCACACGTCGCGCGCCAATGCTGGGCGAACACACGGACGAAGTGCTGGCAGCCGCCGGTTACAGCGGCGACGAAATCGAACAGCTTCGCGCGGCCGGCGCCGCCCGGTAGCGCTACCGCGTCAGGCCGACGAGTTCCTTGACGAACTTCGCAGCCACTCTCGCCGTGAGGTCGCGCACGTCGTTGAGCGGGTTGTACTCGACCACATCGGCACCGATAATGCGCGACGGCACAAGGGCGAGGACGTCCAGCACGTCGCGCACGGTGAGGCCGCCCGGTCTGTCGCACGCCGAGCCGGGCG
>CAZZGM010000250.1:0-5377 GCA_964653955.1 uncultured Bifidobacteriaceae bacterium
TGTCGCGCCGCTTGGCGCCAAGCGCCTTGCGCAGGCCAATCTCGCGCGTCCGCTCGCTCACCACCATCAGCATGATGTTCATGATGACAATGCCGCCAACCACCAGCGAGAGGCCGACAATGCCGACCAGCACCACGGCAATGCCGGCGGTGGCCTGCTGAAAGATGCCGAGCACCGAATCGGAGGCCAGCATGCCGAAGTTGTCCGGTGCGGACGGCTTGAGCCGGCGCGCCACGCGCAGCGCCACACGCGTTTCGTCCTGCGCCAGCCGCACCTGGCTGGCGTCGCGCGGCCGCACCATGATCTGCAGCGACTGCCGGGCCCCGAACAGCTTCTGGTAGGTGCCCAGCGGAATCACGATGAACTCGTCCAGTGAGTTGCCGAGTGCGGCGCCTTTTTTCGACGAGACACCGACGACGCGGAAATTCACGCCGGCAATGCGCACCTGCTTGTCGATGGGATCGGTGGCGCCGAACAGCCGGTCGGCCACCTGCCAGCCGAGCAGGGCGACGTAGCGCTTCCGCCGGATTTCGACGGGGCTGATCATGCGTCCCTGCTCCGCGTCGAACATGCTGAAGTCCAGGTAATCCTCGGTCACCCCCTGCACACGGATGGACTCCAGTTCCTCGGCGCGGTAGGCCACGCTGGTGCTCTGCTGGGCCTGGGCCATCACCGAGCCAATCGATTCGCCAAACCGCCGGATGGCCTCCGCGTCGGTCAGTGTCACGTTCGGGTTGCTGCGCTGGCGTTCGAACTCGTCCTCGTTCTGGGTGATGCCGGTCCGCTGGATGACGAACGAGTCGGCGCCGAGGTCCGACACGATGGCATCGGTCACCGCGGAGTTGACACCCGTGATGAGCGCCACCACCGTGATGATCGAAGACACCGCGACGATGTTCCCCAGCAGCGTCAACAGCGAGCGCAGCTTGTTCGCCCAGACGGACGCCAGCGCCAGCCGTACGGACTCGAAGATCTGTGACATGCTCCCGGACCGTCCTGCCGTGTCCTCAGCGTGTGATCGGCCTGTCGGTCGACACCGGATCGTCTTCGTAGAGACCACGCACCGATTCGAAGGGTCCCGTAATCACGCGGTCGTTTTCCGACAGCCCGGAGGTGACCTCGAGGTACCGTTCACCGGCGATGCCGAGCTTCACCGGCACGAAGTTGGCGCGGCCGTCACGGATGACGAACACGCCTTCGGTTTCTTCCCGCCGCTGGCCCGGCTCGAGTTCCGCGCTCCGTGCCACCGGGCCCGTGGCCGGCGGACGTCCGAACTGCCAGCCCGTGGCCGGGGGACGCCGCTCGGGCACGATCGTGCCGTTGGCGTCGTACAGCAACTCGCGAACGGTCAGTGCCTGAATGGGCACGGCCACGGCGTTGCTGCGCGTGGCGGTGGTGATTTCGGCCGTGCAGGTGAAGCCGGGGCGGACCTCGGGAATCTGCCCTTCGATGGTGACGGTCACCTTGAAGTTGGTGGCGGTCCGGGCCGTGCTGCCGGCGGCGGCCGTTGCCTGAATCGGGCTGTTGCCGATTTCGGTGACCGTGCCGCGGAAGGATCGGTCGGGCAGCGCGTCAATGGTGATCTTTGCCACCTGTCCCAGTTCCACGAATGGAATATCCGTTTCGTCGACTTCGATTTCCGCCTGGATGACCGACAGGTCGGCCACCGTGAGCAGCACCGTGCCGGCGTTGTTCATGGTGCCCACCACCACGTTTTCGCCTTCTTCGATGTTCCGGCGTGTGACGACGCCGTCGAAGGGGGCTTCGAAGCGGACCTGCGACAGTGTGTGGCGGCTGCTCTGCAGGCCGGCTTCCTGCTGGCGCAACTGCGTCTCGCGAGTCTTGATTTCTTCTTCGCGCGCGCGCAGGTCGCTTTCCCGAATCTCGATTTCGGCCTCGGCGCGTTCCAGTGTTTCGCGCGTGGTCAGACCCGACTGCCAGAGGTCCTGCTGACGTTTGAGCGCCTGACGGGCGAGCTCGACGTTGGCCCGGGCGCTCTGCAGCGACACGCGCGACTGTTCGAGCGCCGTTCTGGCGCCGGCCACACCTGCCTCGTCACGGCGCACGGCGGCTTCAGCCACTACGGCGTCGATTTGCAGAAGGAACTGTCCCGCCTTGACGCGGTCGCCTTCCTTCACCGCGAGCCGGGTGACGCGCCCCGGCGTCTGGGCGCTGATGTTGACCACCTTCTGTGGCTCGATTTTCCCCGACGCCGACACGATGGCCTCGAGGTCGCGGTGCCTGATGGTTTCGGCGGTTACCGGTGTGCCGGTATCCTGGCGCCGGCTGTACCAGCCCGCTACACCCGCACCAGCGACGAGGAGGGCAACCACCACCCACAACCACTTCTTCCGTAGCACGCTATGACCCTCCTGCGACGGCCAGGACCGCCGCGAGTGCGCCTGTCAGGCCCACATACACACCCACCAGCAGCGCCAGATGCCGGCGGGCGGGACGAGCGGTAACGGCGGCCAGCCCGACGGCCAGCAGCCACAACCACCACAAGGCAAACACGTCGATGCCCCCGAGCAACCGAGCTGCAAACGCCCCGTCGTCTACCGGCGCGACCACGGCCAGGTTCGTCGGGCTGGTCAGCGATTCCCGCAGGTAGTGAAGCGGCGTGGCCACCAGTTGCTGCAGCACCAGCGGCGCCAGGGCGCACACGCTGATGGCCAGGGCCGCCGCGGCCGAAAGCCGGGCCGGGCGCGCCAGCCACATCAACCCGAGGGCCACCAGTGCGGTGACGGGTGGTGCCAGCAGCAGCCGTCCGCCGCTGGTGAAATAGGTCGACCAGGGCGGCGATGCCTGCCAGGCGTCGTACTGGTCGTCGGTGACGTGTCCGCCAAAGGCTTCGGTCACCCGCACACGTTCATCCACGACGGCCTGCCGGCCCACGTCCGTGGACAGCAGCCATCCGCCCGGTATCAGCCAGAGTGCCAGGGCCAGGAGCCACGCCGGAGCGATGGCAGGGGCAGCCACGAGAGCTGCCATGGTCGAGCGGGGTCGCCACAGCACGCCCGCGAAATGCCGCATGATTCGAATCGCGCGTTCCTCTGGTCTATTACGAGACTCAGCCGGGCAAGGTTTCTTGACAGTGTTTCAACCCGCTGAATACCATGCACGTCTCGGCTCGCCCCGCCTTGTCGTCCGTCCGATTGGTGCGTCCTCGAAACCCCTGGGAGGCTGCTGAAGAACGCAGCCTGAAGGCAGAATGCCGAAGGCGGAAGGCGGAACACGGTGCAGATGGGGCCTGACACTCCGGTTCTGCCTTGTGCCTTGAGGCTGCCGCTTTTTCAGCAACCTCTTAGAGATCGACCATACAGCCCACTAGTTTATGCCTGTCTTTGCATTCCACGGCCGGGTTCCCGGCCTCGTGGTTCTCATTCTCATGCTCGGGTCGCCGGCGGCGGCCCAAACTCTGGGTACCCGTGCGGCCGGTCTGGCCGAAGCCTTCGTGGCCGTGGCAGACGACGCCACGTCGGTGTACTGGAACCCGGCCGGCATGGCCACCGGGGCCCTGGTGAGCCTGGTCGTGGACGTCGGGGCGGGGGAAACCGCGCCCGAGACGCCGGATGGTCCCAGGCCTTCTACGCGGGCGCGATTCATCGGACTGACGGTCCCGGTGCTCGGGTTGTCCTATTACCACCAGGCCCGCCGTAACCTCCCGGACCCTGAAGATATGCAGGGTTCGAGCCGAGAAAACGGTCGGCCAGGGGTACGGGAACTGCGGGCATCCACGGCGGGTGTCACGGTTGGGCAGTCGATTGCCGATTACCTGGTGGTAGCCGGGACGATCAAGTTGATGCGGGGTGAGGTTCGCCAGTTGGACGTGTCTGCCGCGCAGACGACAACGCGCCTGGATGTCGACGCCGGCGCCATGTTTGCGCTGGCGCAGTGGCGGGTTGGCCTGGCGGCCCGGAACCTGACCAGGCCGGCATTCGATGCCCCGGAGCCGGATGTGGCGCCCTGGACGCTGGACCGCGAGGTGCGGGCCGGCGCGGCATGGGGCAGTGGCTGGCCGGGCCGGTCGCGGGTGGTCGTGTCCACGGACGCAGACCTGGGGAGCCGTATGACGGCGTCCGGTGAGCGGCGTGACGTGGCCGCGGGCGTCGAAACCTGGTGGCTGGGCCACCGGTTGGGAGTGCGGGGCGGGGTGAGAGGCAGCGCGCTGGGTGACACCCGCGCCGTGGTGGCCGCCGGTGCGTCGGTGGCGTTGCGCGAGGGCGCCTACGTCGAGACGCACATCAGCGCGGGCGAGCGCCGCGAACGTGCGTGGAGCATAGGCGCGAGGTTCTCTTTTTAGGAACAACATGCCGGTCAGGATTGGCGAACTGCTTCTCAAGGAGAAGCGCATTACGGCGGAGCAACTCCAGGATGCCCTGAGCTATCAGCGGCAGAACGGGGGCAAGCTCGGCGCGAATCTCGTCAAGCTGGGGTTCATCCAGGACGAGGAGATCACCGCCCTGCTGTCGAAGCAGTACGGTGTGCCGTCGATTGCGCTCAATCAGTTCGAAATCGATCCGGCCGTCATCAAGCTGGTGCCGGCCGATACGGCCCGCAAGTACCAGATTGTCCCGCTGAGCCGCTCCGGCGCCACGCTCACCATTGCGATGACGGATCCGACCAACGTCTTCGCCATGGACGACGTCAAGTTCATGACGGGCTACAACGTGGAGCCTGTCGTGGCGTCGGAAACCGGCGTGGCGGACGCCATCGACAAGTACTACGCCGGCGTGCCGGTGGCGCAGCCGTCCAGCCGCAATACCACGCAGACCGTGGTCACGGGTGAAAGCGCCCTCGAACTGGCCGCCAAGGCCCTCGAAGAAATGCCCTCGGACGTCGGCGACGTCGAGGTGATGGAAGATCTGGAGGAAATCAGCGCCGAGGCGCTGACCCGCCAGGGCGAAGAAGCGCCGGTCATCAAGCTGGTGAACGTCATCCTGATGTCGGCCATCTCGAAGGGCGCCAGCGACATCCACATCGAGCCGTACGAGAAGGAATACCGCGTCCGCTACCGTGTCGACGGCATCCTCTACAACGTGATGCAGCCGTCGCTGAAGATGCGCGATGCCATCACCTCGCGCATCAAGATCATGGCGAAGCTCGACATCGCCGAAAAACGCCTGCCGCAGGACGGCCGCATCAAGATCCGGTTCAACGACCAGGGCGCCAGCAAGGACATCGACTTCCGCGTCTCGTGCCTGCCGACACTGTTCGGCGAAAAGATCGTCATGCGTTTGCTCGACAAGGGCAAGCTCATGCTCGACATGACCAAGCTCGGGTTCGAACCCGAGTCGCTGAGCAAACTCGAAACGCAGATTCAGAAGCCGTGGGGCATGGTGCTGGTGACCGGTCCGACCGGCAGCGGCAAGACCAA
>CAZZGM010000251.1:0-5352 GCA_964653955.1 uncultured Bifidobacteriaceae bacterium
GCACGTTGCTCGCGTGTGGGGAGGGGCACACGGCGAAGCCTTGGGAGCGACGCGACCTCGCCGTGCAGTACGACGGCACAGGAGCGACAGCGGGGCTCGGCTATTTGAGTCCGAAACGCATATCGACCGCTGACGTGCGACTCACTCGTCGCGTAGCGCCGCTGACGGATCGATATTCAACGCACGGCGCGCCGCCATGGTCGATGCCACCATCCCGACGGCACCAACAAGCGCCACCACCGTGGTGAGCACCAGCGGATCGCTGGCGCGCACGCGGAACAACAGGCTCGACACCACGGTGCCCGCCGCGAGCGCCGCCACACATCCGGCGGCAATGCCCGCGCCTAACGGCGTCGCGCTCTGCCGCAGGATCAGCGCAAACACTTCCGAGGTCTGCGCGCCCAGCGCCACCCGGATATTCATCTCGCGCCGTCTTCGCGACACGCCATACGCGGTGGTGGCATAGACGCCAACCGTCGCAATCAGCAGCGCCATGACGCCAAACGCCGCGAACAACCACATCTGATAACGGCGGCTCTGCAGCGCCTCGTCCACCACGTGCTGCAGTGGACTCACATCGGCAATGGCAATCTCCGGATCCACGCCGTGAATCACGCGCCGCAGATCCGCGGCAATCGTGGCGGCACTGGCCGACGTGCGCACCAGCAGAACCGAGCGGCCTTCGTTGTTGTACCAGTACGGCACGTACACCATCAGCGGCGAGTCCGCTTCCAGCGTCGTCGGATGTCCGTCGCCGGTGACGCCAACTACTTCGAACTGCGCGTCCGGATTGCCGCGCGTGAACACCCGGCCAATGGGATCCTCGTTCGGCCAGATCGTTGCGGCGGCGCGGGCCGAGATGACTGCCGGCGTTATCGGACGGTCCCGCTCGCGAGGTTCGAAGCTGCGCCCTTTGACCAGCGGCATCGACAACGTTTCGAAATAGTCCGGACCGACGAAGCGGTAATTGGCACTTGGCTTTTCCGACGAAGGCCGCGGATCGCCGGCCGCGCCAATCACGTCGACCCAGGTTTCGCCCGTCAGCGGCAACGTGGACGCCCATGCCGCCGACGACACACCTGGTACGTCCTCCATGGCCACCATGATGCGGTCGTAGAGAGTGGCACGTGCCTCCGCATTCGGATACTGACGTCCCCCCGGAGAAATGCCTACTGCCACGACGCGGTCCGGTACGAAGCCCGGATCGACCTGTGTCAGCTGAACGAAGCTGGCCACGAACAGCCCCGTCACCACGAGCAGCGCCACCGACAGCGCCACCTGGGTGGCCAGCAGCACCGAGCGGACACGAAGACCGCCGCGATCGGTGGCACTGCGGCTGCTGCTGCGAAGCACGGCCTGCGCGTCCCCGTGTCCGATGCGCCAGGCCGGCAGCAGCGCCACTACCAGCCCGGCCACGAGTGCGACGACGGCGGCAAATGCGGCCACGCGCCAGTCGATGACCACGTCGTTGACACGCGGAAGATCGACGGGAGCCGTCCTGATGAAGAGCCCCAGCGCCGCGTGCGCGCCGGCCAGTCCCAGCGCGCCGCCAGCCACCGCCAGCAGCAATTGTTCGAGCACGACATGGCCGACGAGCCTGGCGCGGGTCACGCCAAGGGCGCTCAGGACCGCCGTGTCGCGCATCCGGCCAATGGCACGCGTCAGCGACAGGTTGGCCAGGTTCGCACACGCCAGCAACACCACTCCGCCCACCGCCGCCAGCAGAAGCAGCAGGCGCAGCCGCGCACGGCCAACGATCGACTCTTCGAGCGGCCCCATCCAGCCGCGCAGGTCGGCCTGCAGCCCGGCTTCCCGCGCCGCGATTCGCGCCACGGACTGTTGCAGGACATCGAACTCGGCGCGTGCCTGTTCGATGGTGGCGCCCGGACGAAGCCGGCCAATCACCGGATGGTTGTACTGACCAAGCCAGCCAATGCCGGCGACGTTCGTACGGAACGGCACCACGGCCGCAAACGAGGCGGTCAGTGACGCGTCTTCCCCGAACACGTCGAACGTCGGCAGTTCCGTGCCGGGCGCAAGCACGCCGACAATCGTGTGCGGCGTGCCATCGAGGGTGAGGCTGCGCCCCAGCACCTGGGAGTCGCGGCCGAGCCGCGTGTCCCACAACTGATGGCTGATGACGACCACCGGCGCGCGTTCCGGGGCCTCGTCCGCGCGCGTCAGCGTCCGGCCCAGCATGGGCGTCACCTGCAGCACGTCGAGAAAGGTTCCCGAGGCCCGGACCACCGGCACCTCGGCCGGATCGCCGGCACCGGTCAGGTTGGACCGCCGCCAGTCGATCAGGGCAATCGATTCGAGGACCGTTGTCCCATCCCGCCACTCGCCGAAGTGCCGCGCGTTGGCAGGAAGCGTGGGATACCGCCCCTCTATGCTGGCCACAATCTCGCGAAGCGACACGAGACGATGGGCGTCCGGATATGCGAGCGGGCGCAGCAGCACCCCGTTGACAATCGAGAAGACAGCGGCCGAGGCGCCAAGCGTCAGCGCCAGCGTGACAATGACGGCCGCGGCGTAAGACTTGTCGCGCCGGATGCTTCGCAACGCGTCCCGGCAGGCGGTGAGGACCGTGTGCATGACCGCTTGGACGGAAACGTCTCGTCCAACGTTGCCCGCCCGGCAACAATCGATGGGACCGCGCGCTGGTTACGGCTCGGGCGTGCGGCTGGCTGCCGTGTCGGGCGATGCTGCCGGCAGCGCTCCGCCGCGCACGCGTGTGGCGCTGGCTACCGCTTCGGTGTACCAGCGGCGCCAGGCGTCCATCACCTCGGGCGGGGCCTGCGTCCGGCGTTCGGTGGCCAGACGCGCGTTTCGCGCCTTGCGGAGAAAACCGCGAAGCGGACGGACATCACGCCGATCAGCGGTCGCCAGATACCACGTCGTCGTGGCCACGGCCGTGGCCACGTGTGCCATGGTGGTGGCGCTCACCTTGTCGATGGTGTCGAGATTGGTGTGGTAGTAACGGTCGGTGAAGTGCCAGTTGAGCAGCGCCGGCACGCCCAGCCTCGTGAAGGACGTATGGTCGCTGCCGCCTTCGTACGGATTGGTTCGCACCACCCAGCCGGTGTCGCGCGCGCGGCGCAGCGCCACGCCCAGATGCAGGTCGTTGAGAAAGCTGCCGCGCACCAGCGCCTGGTCCACGGAACCGGCTCCCCATTCCGAGTGCGGGTCGGACGGGCGTTCCCAGATGGCTGTGGGATCCGGCCCTTTCTCGATCAGGAACGTGCCACCGGTCTTCGCGGTGTCCTGCCCCGTCATGTCGAGCGACATCATGGCCAGCACTCGACGGGCGCGCGCCGCGTCGGCTTCTATCCACGCGTTGCTCGCGCGAATCTCGTCGCCCCACAGCAGCGTGACCGTGCGTGCGGGCTGTGCCAGCGCTCCGTCGCGGAGACCTTTCTGAATCGCCAGCGCCACGGACAGCAACGTGCCGCAGCCGCTGGCGTTGTCGTTGGCGCCGGGCTCCTGCACGTGCGCCACCAGCACGACGCGCTCATCGGGCCACCGCGTACCCGGGAACTCGGCCACCAGCGTGCGCACCGGCCGGCGATGGAACACGGTATCGGCCGTCACGTGCACCTGCACGGAACCGGCAGCCAGACGTTCGCGCAGTCGGCGGGCGGCGCGTGGTGACGCCTTGAAGCCGAACGACGCGTGTTCGTCCGAATAAGGAATGCTGCCCCACTGTAATACCTGGGGTGTGGTGTCGGGCTGCGTATAGCCGGCAATCTGCGTGGACACCACACCAATGGCGCCGCGTGCCTTCACTGCCTGGTTCCACACGGCACCAATGGGTCCATCCGCCAGGACGACCGCGTCCTTCACGTCCAGATGGTCGTAGTCGGCATCCGCGGCGCCGCGCCCCGCGTCCACCAGCCGTGCGGTCACGCCGCCCATCGGCGTGGAAAACGAATTGATGGCCAGCGGCAGCACATCCTCTGCTCGCGACAGCACCAGTTCACCATCGGGACCATCCAGCCTGAGCGTGGCATCCCGCATCTCCCAACCCTGGCTCGGCGATTCGATGACGTCGTATCTGGTGACGATGCCCGCGGCTGTCAGTTGTTCGTCGATCCACTCGAGCGATCGATCGAAGTGCACGTTGCCCGCCACGCGCCAGAGCGGCCCCATCTTCGACACGAGGTCCATGGCCGGCCCCGCGTCCACGCGGGGCGCCACGGCACGATAGACCGCCTCCACGCGTTTCGGCAACGCACGATCGAGCGGCGGCAGGTGCGGCGGCGCGGACTGCGGCCATGCCACACCGGGCACCAGCAGCATGAACAATGCAGCGCACCACGCCGGCAGAGTGGTGCGACGCGCCGGGCACGACAGTACCGGCATCAGCGGCCAGCGCCCATGAGCCGGCTCGTATCGGCGTAGCAGGTGCTGCTGGGAGCAACCCGACATATCACTGGCGCTGTACCGGCGAGTAGGTGACGCCGTCCGGCGAGTTCTGCACCTCGACTCTTGCCAGCGTTTCGCCGCTCTCGAGGTCCAGCACCAGCATCGAGTTGTCGTTGCGCACCGTGACGAACGCGTGGCGGTTGTCCGGATGCGGGAACACCCCCGCTGTCGACGGATCCGGCACCTTCGTGAGGCGCAGCGGAATGGATTTCACCAGGGTCTGCGTCGCGACATCGCCAATGACGAGCGACGAGGCCTGCGCGTGCGGGACCAGCGCGCGCGTGCCGTCCGGCGTGAACTGCACGCGATACGGAAAGCCGGGAGAATCGATCTGCTTCACCACCTCCAGCGTCTTCGTGTCGATGATGGAAATGGTGTCCGCCGCGCGATTGCCGGCCCACACCCATCGCCCGTCCGGCGTGACGCCCACGCCTTCGCACTCGGCGCCGGTCTTCACGTCCTTGATCTTTTCGCCGGTCTTGAAGTCGAAGGCCGACACCGTGCCATCGCGCATGTTCGAGCAGTAGAGGCGCGTGCGGTCCGTGGAGAGCGCCAGCATGTGCGACACGCCGGCTTCGGTGCGGAACACACGCTCGATGGCACCGCTGTCGACATTGACCACCAGCAGCGCCTGGCTGGCTTCGACGGTTACCACCACGCGCGTGTCGTCGACCCAGCGGATGTCGTGCGGCGCGCGATATTCGCCAAGATCGATGGTCTTGAGCGTGTCGCCGGACGGTAGTGCCAGCAGGCTCAGCGTTTTCTGCTGCCCGCTGCCCGCCTTGTTGTAGTTGGTGACGGCCACGGTGCGTCCGTCTGGCGACACCGCGGCTTCGTGCGGACCACCCACGACCGGCACATGACGATACGCGTCCATCGTCCGGAGATCGATGAGCGTGACGCTGTCGGCCTGCTGGTTCACCACGA
>CAZZGM010000252.1:0-5350 GCA_964653955.1 uncultured Bifidobacteriaceae bacterium
TAGCCGCCTGCTAGCGCTTCGGCCGCGAACGTGCACGGTTGTGCTTGCCAGCGGCCACGGCCGGAGGATATGACGGAAGCGTGACGCGTTTCCGCCTTCGGGGTCGGGAGAACAGCGGCATGGGACGCTTCGGCGGGTGGCTGGCATCGGCGGTGGTTGTCGTGGCGTGGACGCCGGGTGCGTTTGCGCAGTCGCCCGACCTTGCCAATGTCCTGGACCGTGCCGAACGGTACGTTGTCGAATACGAGCAGCGGTTCGCGCTGCTCGTCGCCGAAGAACATTCGCTCGTCAAGACGGGGAACGGCCGCGACCTGGCGCTGACGGGTCGTCTGTGGATCGATCCGGTCACCGGTGAGATCCTGAAGACCCGCATGATAGCGTCGGAGCCGAGATTGCGGGCCGAGATCACGGTGACGTTCCGGCAGGATGGGGAACTCAGCCTGCGGGTGCCGGACCGGATGGAGGAGTATTACCGGGTCCGGGCGCCAGGAGAACTCGACGTGCGCGGTGTTGCCGCGTACTCGAACTACCGCCAGTTCAAGGTGGATACGGGCGTTGACCTGCGCAAGCCCCCCGGCTCGTAGCGCCCCGTGAGTCGATTCCCCAAGCGCCGCGCCGCGGGACATGCCGGAAACGGTGTGAGTCCTCGTTGATGCGCTGCAGCGCCCTGGTCAACCAAGCAGCCCTCTGCGACGTCTATTGCAGACATGCTCAGATACCTGCGCATCCCCCTCCTCGGGATTGCGCTGGCCGGCGGTGGGGCCTGGCCCGCCCTTGCCGCACCTCCGGCGAACACCGCGGCACTGACGGCCGTGGCCGCGCCGGTGTCCGAGCCCATGATCATCGACGGACGTCTGGACGAGAAGGTCTGGCAACTCGCACTGCCGATTCGGGATTTCGTTCAGCGGGAACCGGCCGAGGGCGAAGCGCCCAGTCACGTCACCAGCGCGCAGCTGGCCTTCGACGAGCGGGCGCTTTACGTGGCTGTTCGGGCCCACGATGCGGAGCCCGACCGGATTGTCGGCATCCTCACGCGCCGCGACCAGTGGTCCCCTTCTGACTGGGTCAAGGTCATCGTCGATTCTTACTTCGACCACCGGTCGGCCTACGAGTTCGCGGTCAATCCCGTTGGCGTGAAGCGCGATCGGTACTACTTCAACGACGGCCCCAGCGATGACGGGTGGGACGCGGTGTGGGACGTGCAGGTGTCGCGCAGTGCCGAAGGCTGGGTGGCCGAATTCAGGATTCCGTTTTCGCAGCTGCGATTCAACGACGCCTCGGGTGGTCCGGTGGGCGTGGCACTGGTGCGCGAAGTGGGACGTCTCAACGAGGTGGACACCTGGCCGCTGCTGTCGCGCAACGCCAACGGGTTCGTGTCGCAGTTTGCGGAACTGCACGGACTGCGGCTGGGCGGCACGCCGCAGCGGACCGAACTGATGCCGTACACGGTGGGTACCGTCGGCACACACCCCGTGGAGGCCGGCAACCCGCTGGCGCGGTCGCCGGATCCGGGCGGTGCGCTGGGTCTCGACATGAAGTATGCGGTGACGCCCGGGCTCACGCTCACCGCCACGGTCAATCCCGATTTCGGTCAGGTGGAAGCAGACCCGGCCGTCGTGAATCTCGACGCGTTCGAAGCGTTCTTTCCCGAGCGGCGGCCGTTCTTCGTGGAAGGCTCCGGGACGTTCCGCTTCAACATGGACTGCAACGACGGCAACTGCACGGGGTTGTTCTACTCGCGCCGTATCGGCCGCGCGCCGCAGGGGTCGGCGGATACCTCCGATGACGAGTTTTCCAGCGCGCCAGAGGTGGCCACCATCCTTGGCGCGGCCAAGCTGGCGGGCCGTGTCGGCGGTTTTTCGGTGGGCGGACTCACGGCCGTCACCTCGCGCGAGTCGGCGGCCATTGCCGGTGTCGACTTCGCCGGCCGGCGTTCGCAGGTGGTGGAGCCGCTCACGGCCTACACGGTCGGCCGCCTGCGGCGTGAGTACGACAACCAGTCGAACATCGGTCTCATGTTCACGTCCACCAACCGGCAGCCTGGCAGCGGCATGGACTTCCTGGTGGGGCGCGCCGTCACGGGCGGTGTGGATTACGACTGGCGGCCTTCGCGCCGCTACAGCCTGAACGGCTTCTGGGCCGGCAGTCACCTGGCCGGCAGCACGGAGGCCATCACGCGGCTGCAGCGAAACAACGTACACGCCTTTCAGCGTCCCGATTCGGACTACACCGGCGTGGACGACGAGGCCACCGCGCTGGGCGGACATGCAGGGATGGTGTCGTTCGGGAAAATCGCGGGGGATCGGACACGCTTCAACTCGGTGCTGGCCTACAAGACGCCGGGCTTCGACAGCAACGACCTTGGCTTCCAGCGCCGCGCCGACGAACGGACGATGAACAACTGGTTCCAGTATCGGAACTTCGAACCCGGACGCCTGGTGCGGAACTGGAACATCAACTTCAATCAGTGGGCCGGCTGGAATTTCGGTGGCGACCAGTTGTTTTCTGGCGGCAACATCAATACGCACTGGACGTTCATCAACAACTACTCGGTGGGCATGGGCGTGAACGTCAACGGCGCGCCGTTCCGCGATCGCATCACGCGCGGCGGCCCCGGCGTTCTGGGCAATGCCAACCGGAGCGTGTGGTTTTACGCCAACACCGATCCACGGCGTGCGTTCTCCCTGTCCTACAACGGCTACTACGAAGGGGATGGCCAGGGCACGGTGCGGAGCAACGTCAATCCGTTTCTCACCCTGCGCGCCTCCGACGCCGTGTCGTTGTCGACGGGCTTCCGCTACGACACCAATCAGGACGATGCGCAGTGGGTGGAAAACGTGACGGATGAGGCCGGCGCCACCCGGTACGTGTTCGGGCGCATCGACCAGAAGACCGTGGCCATGACGCTGCGGTTCAACTACACGCTCACGCCCAACCTGTCGCTGCAGACCTATGCCGAGCCGTTCGTGTCGGCTGGCGAATATTCGAAGTTTCGCGAGCTGACCGACGGCCGCGCCGCACGCTACGAGGAGCGGTATCAGTCCTACGCCTATGAGGGGGGCGCCGACTTCAACGTACGCTCGTTCCGGACCACCAACGTGGTGCGGTGGGAGTACAAGCCGGGGTCGCAGTTGTTCCTGGTGTGGCAGCAGGGGCGTTTCGACCGGTTGTCGGACCACGGCCGCTTTCAGCTCGGCCGCGACTTCGGCGGGTTGTTCCAGACGCCGTCCCGCAATGTGTTCCTGATCAAGTTCACCTATTGGGTCAACCTCTGACCCTTGAGCCAGCGGGATGCCCGGCGGCGAGGTGTTTCTGATGAGCGTGGCGCGCCGCGCGCGAACGTTGCCGAACGCTCGGCTGCCGGTGCACACTGGCTGCTGCACATGATGGAACAGCGGATCGTAGTGTTTACCGATGGGGCGTCGAAGGGCAATCCCGGCCCCGGCGGATGGGGCGCGGTGGTGGTGACGCCCGATGGCCGTGTCACCGAGCTTGGCGGCGGTGCCGCGTCGACCACCAACAACAAGATGGAACTGACTGGTGCCATTCGCGCGCTGGCACACCTGCACGACACGAGCGGGCCCGTGGAGGTCTACACCGACTCCACCTATGTCATCCAGGGCATTGGCAGCTGGATCCACAACTGGCGGCGCCGCGGATGGAAGACGGCCACCGGCGGCGACGTGCTCAATCGCGATCTGTGGGAAGCGCTGTGGGATCTGACAGCGGCGCGCGGCGCCCGCACCATCGCGTGGCATTATGTGCGCGGGCATGTGGGCATTCCGGGCAACGAGCGCGTGGACGAGATTGCGGACGCGTATGCCACCGGCAAGCCGGTGACGCTCTACGACGGTCCGCTCCTGCACTACGGCATCCCCATCCTCGATGTGCCGGACGACACCAACGTCCCTGCCCGCCGCTCATCATCTTCGGCGAGCGGACGGTCGTCGAAGGGACCGGCGTTCGCGTATCTGAGCCTGGTGGATGGCGTGCCCATGCGTCACGCTACGTGGACGGAGTGCGAAGCGCGCGTGAAGGGCCGTTCCGGCGCGCGGTTCAAGAAGGCCATGAGCGAGGCCGAGCAGGGCGAGATTCTGCGCAGTTGGCGGGTGGATCCGCGCGCTCTTTAGGCACCTGGACGAGGAAACGATATGGGAGTGGATCGTCGAGTATTCCTTCAGCGGACTGGCGGTGCGGCACTTGCCGTGGCGTCCTCGTCGCGAAGTGTGTCGGCACAGGGCGCGGCCGTGCCTCCCTCGACGCCGGTCAAGATGGTGCGCACGCCGATTCTCGACATCGGCTATCACGAGAGCGGGCCTGCGAACGGCCTGCCGGTGGTCCTGCTCCACGGCTTTCCGGACGACGCCCATGCGTATGACGGCGTGGCGCCGCTGGTGGCGAAGGCTGGGCACCGCGCGCTTTCGGTGTACCTGCGCGGCTATGGGCCGACCCGTTTCCTGGACGACACTGCACCGAGGACCGCGCAGCAGGCCGCCATCGCTCAGGACGTGATCGACTTTGCCGACGCGCTCGGTCTGACGCAGTTCGTCGTTGCCGGTTTCGACTGGGGTGGCCGCGCCGCCGGCGTTGCCGCGGCCCTGCATCCCGACCGCGTGAAAGCGGCCGTGCTGATGGGCGGCTACTCCATTCAGAACACCATTTCGCGGCCGACTGGTGCTCCGAACCCGCAAGCCGTGCGGCGCGGGTGGTATCAGTGGTACTTCAACACCGAGAACGGACGTATCGGTCTGGAGAAGGGGCGGGCGCCGCTCTGCGAGCTCATGTGGCGCGAATGGTCGCCCACGTGGACGTTTTCGCCGGAGCTGTATGCGCAGACGGCGGCGTCGTTCGACAATCCCGATTTCGTCGATTGCGTGATCCATTCGTATCGGCACCGGAACTTCAACGCCGAGAGCGAAGCACGCTTCGTCGACGTGGAGAAACAACTCGCCACCAGGCCCCCCGTGACCGTGCCGACGATTGTGCTCCACGGCGGCGACGACGGGTTCGGCGTGCCGCCTGCCGCAATCTCAGCTGGTGAGCGGGCAACGTTCCCGAACCTGGTGGACAAGCGCATCGTTCCAGGCGCTGGCCATTTCATCCCGCACGAGACGCCGGAACCCGTGGCCCGGGCCATCATCGACGTCATCGCGAAGAGCTGACTCGCGCGTTCCACCTTCCGCCGCGGAATACACCGGCGAAGCCTGGCTCCCGAATCCGCCGCAATGGGCTAGACTGGCCGCCTTATGGCGGGCTTCCTCTCCGATCTCGGGTTTGCGGTTCGCCGGATCCGGCGAGCGCCGCGGTTCTCACTGGCCGTCGTTTTCGTGCTCGGGCTTGGCCTGGGCAC
>CAZZGM010000253.1:0-3155 GCA_964653955.1 uncultured Bifidobacteriaceae bacterium
CGAGGCCACCAGCCAGGCCGTGATCCTTCAGCACGCGTGCGTACGTCCCCCGGGCACGCCGCCACAGCGGCGCATGCCGAATGGCGGTTCGGACATGCACCGCCAGACGTTCACGCACATCGGGAATGGCCAGACGGCGGGTCTCGGCATTACGCGCGTCCACGTCCAGCCAGCGCGTGCCCAGCCAGAGAAACCGCGGCGGACCGGGCGGCTCGTGCCCGGCCATGTCCGGATTTACCTGCGCGGCCGATGCCGCCGTGGTGAAGGCATCCGGCCAGTAGCCGGTGTCATTCCAGGACGGATCCGCGGCCAGCTGCCGGTAGAACTCCTGGACAATGCGCGATTTGCCGAGGCCGGTTTCGGCAACGAGCACCGCCAGCCGCGGACCGGTGCGACCGGGTTCGGTTGCTTCGTCCCACAACGTACGAAGCCACGTCAGTTCGGCCTCTCGACCGACGAAGGGTGGGATGACGAGTTCCGCAGGCACGAACGACAGCATGGTAGCGCAATCACGACCGCGCCTCGCCTTCACACTCCGGACAGGCATGGACCACCGCGCTCGCGGTGGACGGACCGTTCGGCTTCAGTATAAAGTTGCATACTGAATGCAACTTAACGATTTTACGGACTACAGCCTGCGCGTGCTCATCTACGCGGCCGTCCGTCCGGATCGCCAGTGCGCCACCGCGGAGGTGGCCGCCGCGTTCGGCATCTCGCGCCACCACGTGGTCAAGGTCGTCCACTCGCTGCAGCAGTCGGGCTACCTCGAAACCACGCGCGGCCGGCA
Source organism: uncultured Bifidobacteriaceae bacterium (assembly GCA_964653955.1). Taxonomy (GTDB): domain Bacteria; phylum Acidobacteriota; class Vicinamibacteria; order Vicinamibacterales; family UBA2999; genus VFZN01. The sequence continues at coordinate 788 of CAZZGM010000253.1, forward strand.
CGGCGGATTCCGCCTGGCCCGGGCACCCGAAGACATCCGCCTCGGCGACGTGATTCGCGGCACGGAAGGCACGCTGGCACTCGTCGAATGTTTCGACCGCGAGCGGAGCACCTGCCCGCTGACCCCCGCGTGCGGCCTCAAGCGCGCCCTGGACGATGCGTTCAGGGCGTTTTTCGGGACACTCGACGAGTGGTCACTGGCCGACGTCCTGGGCCAGCCGCGCTGGACCGCGCAGGCCAGGCGGCTGCATGTGGAGCCAGGTCATGTCAGCGCCTGACATCGCCTATCGTGCGGCAGCCCTGCTGCCAATGCTGTGGCTCGGGTTCGTCCTGTCCATCAGCTTCATGGAAGCGCCCATCAAGTTCCGTGCTCCCGGCGTCAGCCGCAACGTCGCCCTGTCCATCGGCCGCGTCGTCTTCCAGGCCCTCGCCCGGGTTGAACTGGTGCTGTGGCTGCTGGTCGCCCTGGCCCTGTGGATGGCCGGATGGCCGCCGTGGACGGCCGCGTGGTTCTCGGCATTGACCATCCTTCTCATCGCGCAGCAGGCATGGCTGCTGCCGGCGCTCGACCGGCGCGCGGCAGCCGTGCTCGCCGACAAACCCGTGGCCGCCAATCCCGGCCTGCACCGGGCGTATGTGGCTACCGAGTGCGCCAAAGCCGTCTGTCTGCCGGCGCTGGCCTTGTCGGTGGCTCGCCTGTTGTCCGTTTCCGGAGTGTGACATGCACGACATCACCTCGCGCGCCGACATCGAACGGCTCGTCGATACGTTCTATACGCGCGTTCGCGCCGACGACCGACTGGGCCCCATCTTCGACGAGGTGGCCCGCGTCGACTGGAGCACGCACCTGCCGAAGATGTACGGCTTCTGGGAGGCGGTGCTGTTTGGCCACGCCACCTTCAAGGGCAACCCGCTAGCCGCGCATCGGACGCTCGCACAGCAGACGCCGCTGAAGCCACAGGACTTCGACCGCTGGATCCTGCTGTTTCACGAAAGCGTCGACGAGCTGTTTGCCGGCGTGATGGCCGAGGATGCCAAGCTGCGCGCCATGCGTATTGCCTCGGTGATGCAGCACCACATCGAGATGGACCGCGCCGCCGGCCTGCCGGTCCAGTGAACTGGATCCACCGGCGGCTGTGTGCGTCGCGGCCGTGGCGGTCGTGGATGCACCGCGACCTGCTGCCCTGGGCGTTGGACGGCATCCCATCGGGCGGCCACGTTCTCGAAATCGGCCCCGGTCCAGGCGCAGCTACCAACGTGCTGCGATCGCACGCGCACGAGTTGACGTGCGTTGAAGTGGACCGCGTCATGGCCGAGGCGCTGGCGCGGCGTTTCGATGGTTCCGACGTGCACGTTCACCAGGGCGATGCCACGGCACTTTCGTTTGCCGGCGGCACCTTCGACACGGTCGTGTGCCTGATGGTGCTGCACCACGTCGCGCCCGCCGGCCGTCAGGATCGGTTGCTGGCCGAAGCCGCGCGCGTGCTGCGCCCTGGAGGCACGTTCGTGCTGCTGGACAGCCGCCCCGGCCTCGTCATGCGCGCACTGCACGTGGGCGGTACGCTGCTCCTCGCCGACCCGTTGGCCATTGGCCATCGGCTGGCCCGCGTGGGGTTTGGCGCGGTCGACGTCGACGTTCGCTCCCACGCATTCCGCGTACACGCCAGACACGCACACACCCGCGCGTGAGAGCCGGCTTCCCCCCGAACTTACGGCTTCGGCGTCGACGACGAAGCTGCTGGTTCGGAGGTGTGAAGCACCGTCCGCTCTCCGGCACTGGCCGGACTGCCCGGCAGCGACGCCTGACCGCGGCGCGTCTCGTCCAGCGACAGCGCCAGCACGCGGACGGCTTCCTGATCCGCGTGGAAGCCCATCGAGTTTTCGGCCTCGATGAAGTCCAGCAGAAACTGCGCGCGGCGCTGATGACGGCGCGCGCCCTCCAGCGCGACATCGTCGGCCCCCGCTGCCCGGGCGGTCTTGATATCGGAGATGAGCGCCACCAGTGCGTCCATGGCCATGTTGCGGACCTCGAAGGTCCGATCCTGAATGGCGTGCACGCGTGCGCGCAGTTCATCTTCGGGCCAGCGATGGCACGTCTGGCAGGCACGATTGATGTTGAGCAGCGGACTCCGCACCTGGTGATCGCTCACCTTCATGGCGCCAATACGCTCGTACGGCATGTGGCAGTCGGCACACGTCACCCCCGAACGCGCGTGCACACCCTGGTTCCACATCTCGAACTCCGGATGCTGCGCCTTGAGCGTGCGGGCACCGGTTTCCGCGTGCGTCCAGTCGGCAAAGCCGTTTTCTTCGTAGTAGGCAAGAATCTCGTCGGCCTTCAACCCTTTGGCCCACGGATAAGTCAGCCG
>CAZZGM010000253.1:3165-5322 GCA_964653955.1 uncultured Bifidobacteriaceae bacterium
AGCCGTTTCTCCGGCCCCTTGAAGTAGTACTCGACGTGGCACTGCCCGCACACATACGCGCGCATGTCCTGACGTGAGGCATCGCGATTGACGTCGTAGTCCGGAATGCCCTGTGCCGCCTTCAGCGTCCGGATGCCTTCCATGAAACCGGGCCTCGTGACACGCAGCTGCATCGTCGCCGGATCGTGACAATCGATGCACGCCACCGGGTGCTCCACCTTCGGCCTGGCGTCTCGATAGGACATCTGATTCATGGCCTCGAAGCCTTTCACCAGGTCGCCATCTCCCAGACGCTTGTACGGCAGATACACCGAAGCGTGGCAGTGCATGCAGGTACCGGGCTGCTCGGTCACCTGCTGTCGCTCGGTGAACGTCTGGTCATCGAGCATGTAGGCATGCCCGCGTTCTTCGCGGAAGTCCGTGTCAAAGGCGTAGCCCCCCCACATGGTCTTCAGCCGCGGATCTTCCTCGAGCCGCGATTGCGCCACCACCGTGCGCGGATCCACGTTCGTGGGCGTGCGCGGCACGGCTTCGCTGCCGCCGTAACGCGTGCGCTCCTGATCGACGGTGCGGCGGTAGCTGTCGTACTGGAGCGGAAAGTTCTGCCCCCACACCGACGGGTCGTCGACCTCGTCGGTCAGGTCGACCACGCGATAGAAGGGCGTACGCGCCTCCTGCTGGCGTGTAAACACGTTGACGAGCAGTGCCGTGACACCGGCACCGGCAATCGCGGCGGCCAGGGCCACCAGCAGTGGGGACAAACGTCGGCGAGTCATTCGATGTGTCCTACTTCGTTGTGGCAGGTCGTGCAGCCAATGGCCTGGCGCCCCGTGCTGGCGTGCGCGGGGTCGATGGCGGCAACCGCTTCCGTGTGACACACACGGCAGGCCATTTCCGTCACCTCGTGATTGCCGGCCGTGATGCGTAGCGGGTCGGGATAGCCGCCCAGCGTGAAATAGAAGGAGTGCCAGAAACCGTTACGGGCCTTCGTCACATATTTCGGGACGAGGCCCGGCGGCGTGTGACAGTCATTGCAGGTCGCCACGGCGTGATGGCTGCCGCGCGTCCAGGCCACATAGTGGTCCTGCATGATGTGGCAGTTGGCACAGGCGGCGGGGTCGTTGGTCAGATAGGAGTAGCCCTTCGCGTAAATGAACGTGTAGGCCCCCAGACCCGCCGTCAGACCAATCAGGATCGAACCAATCAGGATGAGTCGAACACGTGTCATACCGCCGCCATCCCTACAAGGATACGCTCCAGCCCGCGTTTCGGGCCACCCGGCTGCAACCATTGACGAGGCGCGACCGTCCAATCCCACGTCATGGACAGCCTGCTGCTGGATCTGCGTCACGCCATCCGGGGGCTGCGCCGCGCTCCCGGCTTCACCATCGTCACCGTGCTGACGCTCGCGCTTGGCATCGGGGCCAACACGGCCATCTTCTCGATTGTGAATGGCGTGCTGCTTCGGCCGCTCGGCTACCCGGAACCCGAACGCCTGATGTATCTGACGACACGGTTTCCGAACATGGGGTTCGAGCAGTTCTGGGTCTCGCCACCGGAGTTTTTCGAGTTCCGCGAAATCAACCAGTCATTTGCCGAGGTTGGTGCGTTCACGACCGGCGAGACGAACCTGATGGCGGGGGATCGTCCGTGGCGGGTCCGTTCCGCTTCCGTCACCGACGACCTGCCGCGCGTGCTCGGCGTGCAGCCTCTTCAAGGGCGGCTGTTCGCCCCCGGAGAAACGGACATCACCGGTCAGCCCGGACCGCCGGGCACACCGCCAACCGTGCCGCTGGTGGCCATCCTGTCGCACGAGTTGTGGCAATCGGCGTTTGGCGGACAATCCGTCATCGGCGAAATGGTCGAGGTCAACGGCCTGCGCCGCGAGATCATCGGCATCCTGCCGCCCGGCGCGGACGTGATGGACAGCCGCGCGGAAATCTGGCTGCCCATTGGCCTCAATCCCGCCAACCGTCAGAACCGCGGGAATCACTTCCTTTACCTGATCGGCCGCTTGAAGGACGGCGTCACCGCACAGCAGGCTCGCGCGGAGCTCGACTCGCTCGTTGCCAACTGGGGCGAGCGCGTCGGCACGACGCAGCATGTCTACACCACCGAAGGTCATCGCCTGCAGATGACACCCGTGCAGGACGAGAT
>CAZZGM010000254.1:0-5310 GCA_964653955.1 uncultured Bifidobacteriaceae bacterium
GCCCGAAGTCCACCTCGGGCCCGATGTGCTCGACGTGGACGCCTGCGTCGAACAGATTCTGACCCGCCTGCCCTGATATGGACCCAGTACGTATCGCCGCCGGGGCGCTCACCGGATTCGTGGTTGGCATGACCGGCGTGGGCGGCGGCGCCTTGATGACGCCCATCCTGCTGCTGGTGTTTGGTGTGGCGCCCATGACCGCCGTTGGCACGGACCTCTGGTTTGCCGCACTGACGAAAATTTCCGTGTCGGCATTGCACGTCCGGTCGAAGCTCATCGACTGGTCCATTGTCGGCTGGTTGTGGGCCGGGAGCCTTCCGGCAGCGCTGCTCACCGTCGCCTGGATGGCCGGACGGCCAACCGATCCAGGTTCGATCACTTTGATCCGAAGCGCGATTGCCGTGGCCGTGTGCCTGACGGCCGTCAGCCTGCTGGCGCGCGAGTGGACCCGCGGACGCCTCACCGCGGATGTGGAAGGGCCGCATTCTCCCGGAGTCACGCGCATCCTGACCGTGGCGGCCGGCGCCGTGCTCGGCGTCCTCGTCGCGTTGACGTCCGTTGGAGCCGGCGCGCTGGGCGCCGTGTGCCTTTATCACCTCTACCCGCGGCGGCTCACGCCGCTGAAGCTCGTCGCGACGGACATCGCGCACGCCACGCCGCTGGCGCTCTGCGCCGGTGTTGGTCATCTCGCCATCGGGCAGGTCGACCTGACACTGCTGCGCGACCTGCTGGTGGGCTCCATCCCCGCCGCGCTGCTGGGCGCCACCATATCGACCCGGGTGCCGCAGGCGTGGCTGGCCCGTGCGCTGGGCCTGGTGCTGCTGATCATTGGCGTCACCATGGCCGCCGCGCTCAGCGGCTGGCCCTGGGGGCCACGGGGACTGCTCGGCCGCATGCTCACCTGCCCTACCGCGGTAGCACCGAACCTTCAGGCGCGGGCGGTTCACTGGTCGCGCCATGGTCCTGGCGAATCGCCTCCACGCGCCGAAGCGCCTCATCGAAACTGGGTACGACGTTGGCCTCTCCGATGTGGCGTACGAACCCGGACTGACGAAGGAATGTGGCCGGCTGTTCCCGCGCACCGCAGACGATGAGCGCGCGGCCCGACTGTCGCAGCCGCTCGTGCAGTTCTTCGAGGGCATGCAGTCCCGTGCCGTCGATGGCCGTCATGTTCCGCAGCCGGAGAATCACGATGGTCGACAGCCCGGACAGGTCGGCCGTAGCGTCTGCCAGCTTCTCGGTCATGCCGAACAGGAACGGGCCGAGGATGCGGACGATCGTCACGTCCTGGGGCACGTGGCGATCCTGCAGCAGGTGCGCGCGCCCGGCCTCGATGTCGGCGCTCGACAGGGTCGACACCACTGTCGTTCCGGTCACCCGGTAGATATAGAGCAGCGCAGCCAGGGCCATGCCCACTTCCACGGCAACCGTGAGATCGGCCATCACCGTCAGCGCAAAGGTCGTAGCCCACACCAGCCGCTCGGCCCACTCCAGACGCCAGATGCCAGGCACCTCGCGCCACTCGCCCATGTTGTAGGCCACCACGAACAACACGGCCGACAAGGTTGCCAGCGGCACGGTGGCCGCCAGCGGCGCCATCAACAGAACGATGAGCAGCAGCGTCACGGCGTGGACGAGGCCCGACACGGGCGTGCGGCCGCCGGATCGGAAGTTGGTCGCGGTGCGGGCAATGGCGCCCGTGACCGGAAGGCCGCCCACCAGCGGCGAAGCCAGGTTGGCCACGCCCTGCGCCAGCAGTTCGGCGTTGGAGTTGTGACGATCGCCGGTCATGCTGTCGGCGACGACGGCCGAGAGCAGGCTTTCGACAGCCGCCAGCAGCGCCACGGTGAGTGCCGACGGCAGCAGCGGGAGAATCAGATCGGCGCGAAACGTCGGGATCTCCACATGCGGCAGGCCTGAAGGGATCCCACCGAACTTCGATCCGATGGTCTCGACCGGCAGGTCGAGGAGCGTCACGGCGAGGCTGGCCACGCCGAGCGCGACAATCGAACCCGGCACGCGCCGCATCACGCGCGGCACGAACAACACCAGTGCCAGCGAAACGACGGCCAGCACGACGGCCGACAGATTCCACTGCGGCAGTCCTGCCCAAAGCACTTCCATCCGCTCGAAAAACTCGCTGGGTGGATCCGGAATCCGCAAGCCCAGAAAGTCCTTGATCTGGGTGCTGGCAATGAGCAGCGCAATGCCGTTGGTGAAGCCGAGGACGACCGGCCGGGGAATGAACTTCACCGCCTGTCCCAGCCCTGTCAGCGCCAGCACCACCAGGATCACGCCCGCCATCATCGTCACCATGAGCAGGCCCGAGAGGCCGTGCGCCGCGATGATGCCGGCGACAATGACCACGAAGGCGCCGGTGGGGCCGCTCACCTGGATGCTGGATCCGCCGAGCAGCGACACGATGAAGCCGCCGACGATGGCGGTGTAGATGCCGGCCTGGGGCGTGGCGCCGGAAGCAATGCCGAAGGCCATGGCGAGCGGCAGGGCAACGACGCCAACGGTGGCGCCGGCAATGACGTCGGCCACGAAGGTCGGCCGGTCATAAGCCGGCAGCATCTCCAGCAGCCGGGGGCGCCAGGTGGCCAGCCGTGTCCGCATCGTGTGCCTGCTCATCGCTTCCGGCGCTGCGCGGCGTGCATCTCACCCAGCATGGCGACGCTCTGCCTGAGGTGCTCGTTGAAGTACCGCTTGAGCAGATCGAGCACCTCGATGAGCACCGGGTCGCGCAGCGTGTAATACACCTGGTTGCCGGCCTTGCGGCTCACCACCACCTGCTTGGCGCGCAGTACTGCCAGGTGCTGCGAAAGGTTGGGCGGCTCGACCGCCAGCGCCACCTGGAGGGCACCGGCGCTCATCTCGCCGTCGCGCAGCGTTTCGACCACGGCAATGCGCGTCGGGTGAGCGAGCGCCTGGAAGATCTGTGCCTTGAAGGCGCGGAGTGGCGAGTGCACGTTCCGATCATATTCTCTATTTTCGAAATTTCGAAATTACTACAACGCCATGCCCGTCCCGGATAATCGGACCATGAGCCTCCACACCATCCTCGGCGCCAACGGCGTGATTGGCCGCGAACTGTCGCGCGAACTCCGACAGGCTGGTCACCGGGTGCGCCAGGTCAGCCGCTCACCGCAGCCGGAACATCCCGACGATGAGGTGCGGGTTGCCGATCTGCTGGACCCTGCCGCCACGGCCAACGCCGTGGCCGGCAGCGAGGTCGCCTATCTGGTGGCGGGACTGAAATACGACGCGCGGGTGTGGCAGGAACAGTGGCCCGTCATCATGCGCAACACGATTGACGCCTGCATCGAACATGCGGTGCCGCTGGTGTTTTTCGACAACGTCTACGGCTATGGTCGCGTCGACGGGTCCATGACCGAAGACACGCCCTACAATCCGTGCTCGCGCAAGGGCGAGGTACGAGCGCAGATTGCCACGGCGCTGATGAACGACGTCCAGCGTGGCAACGTCCGCGCAATGATCGTCCGCGCCGCGGACTTCTATGGTCCCGGCGCCACCCTCAGCCTCACGCACGCCACGGTCGTCGAACGTCTGCGCGCCGGCAAGTCGCCGCAGTGGATCGGTGACGCACAGGCCCAGCATTCCCTGACGTTCACGCCCGACGCGGCCAGGACCGTGGCGCGGCTGGCAACGCTGCCGGCGGCCTGGGGCCACGTGTGGCACGCGGTGACGAGCGCCGAGCCAATGTCCGGAGAACGGTTTGCCCGCGTCGCCTGCGAGATTGCCGGGCGCTCGTACAAGCTTCAGGTGGCACCGCGCTGGATGCTGCGGCTGATGGGCTTCGTCTCGCCGGTGCTGCGCGAGAACATGGAAATGCTCTACCAGTTCGAGTGGCCCTACACCTTCGACAGCCGGAAAACCGAAGCCGTGACCGGCCTGGCAGCCACGCCGTACCGCGACGGCATTGCCGTCACCCTTCAGAACTGAGACGCCGCTTCTTTCGCTACACGCTCGTCGAGCATCTTCGTGGCACGGTCGGCGAGCATTTCACAGGTGCCGGAGTCGACGAACGGATCGCCGGGCGCGCCGGGTTCGAGCGCACCGCGCCGCGTCAGCCTGTCATCGAGGCCAGCCGCCGCGGGATGCGTCGCAATGACAATGTCGCACGGCAGCGTACGGACACGGGTCAGCGCGGTGCGGAACGTCTCGACCAAACCCGGCGTGTCGGTAAATCGGAAACCGTCGTGAGAAATGGCCGTAAGGCTGTCCAGGTAGACCATGTTCAGGCAGCGGCCGGCTTCGCACGACTGCCAGGTCCAGGTCGTGGCGCCCGGCGTGTGACCCGGTGTGTAGTGGGCCGTGATCGTCGTGCCGCCCAGCGTGAACGTCTCGCGATCCCGCATCACACGCACGCCGTCGGTGACGGCGGGAAACACGTCGAACGGCCCCGTGCCGAACTGCGGATCACCAGGAACGGGATGCCCCAGCGCCAGCGCCTCGGCCGTCGACGCACTGGCCAGCACGGTGGCGCCGGTGAACCGCTGCATCGCCCGGACACCGCCAACGTGATCGAAGTGCGCGTGCGACGTGAGGATGTATTTGACGTCGGTCGTCTGGAATCCCAGTTGCCGGATGCTGGCGTCGATGAGTGCCGCGCTCTGCGGCAGCGCCACGTCGATGAGTACCAGCCCTTCGTCCGTGGCAATCAGTACGCTGGAGAGCCCCTGCGTGCCGACGAACCAGGTGTTGCCGAACACCTTGAACGGCGCGCGCGGCTGGTTCCATTCCTCGCAGCAGTCGATTGGCGGATCGGGTTCGAGCGTGGCGGCTTCGGCCCCAGAGGCGGGCGTTTCGGCAACGCCCGGCGACATGCGACAGGCCAGCGCCCAGGGCATGACGACGATCAATGACGCGGCGAGGGCCAGGCGGCGCATGGCCGGCATCATATCCTGCGCCGGCGCGAACGAAGCGCCGCGGCTCGCGCGCTACGTGGATGCCTCGCCGGGACGAAGCGCCGGAGCGTTGGCGTTTTGCCAGCGGCGGCCAAGCCACACGGCGTTGATGACCGACACCACCGCCAGTACAACGCCCACAGCCGAAATCCCAGGTACGCCGAGTCCGAGGGCCGCCATCGGCAGATAGGCCCACGCGCCAATCTGGTCGCCCGCGCGGTAGACGAACGTGTCGATGAAGCCCTTTGTCTTGTAACGATCTTCGGCCGAGACCACCGTGAACAGCACCTCGCGCGCGGGGCGATTGACCGCGAAATTTCCGGCACGCCGCATCACCTGGAAGGCCATCAGCACGCCAACCGTCGGCGTCAGGCCCAAC
>CAZZGM010000255.1:0-5285 GCA_964653955.1 uncultured Bifidobacteriaceae bacterium
CGTTACGCCGGAAGTAGGGCACCATCACGTCGCGGCTGGTCTCGCCCGCGAACCCATCGGTCACGAACGGCTCGAGGCCATAACCCACCTCGATACGAACCTGCCGATCGTCCACCGCCAGGAGCAGCAGTACGCCGCTGTCGCCGCTGCGCTCGCCAATGCCCTTGCCCTGGTTCTCGAACATGCGGACCGCGTAACTTTCGATGTCCGCGTAAGGCTGGAACGTGCGCACGGTCGCCACCACCAGCACGTCACCGCTGGCGGCCTGCAACTGCCGGCTCAATGTCTCGAGCTGCTCGACCGATGCGGCGTCGAGCACGCCGGCAAAGTCGTTGACGGCTCCCGTGAGCGCCGGGGGCGGCGGCTGCGTCTGGGCCTGCGCCGCGACGGCCATCAGCATGATGGCCAGTACGAACGTGCGCGTCAGTCGATGGGCCATCGATCGATCAGCTGACGCACGGTAGCCACCGCGGTGAGATAGTCGGGGAACAGACGGCCGGCATCAATGCCCTGACCCGTGCCGTCGGCCAGGCTCAGGACATCGCCGATGATGCGCGGGTCGAGGCTCGCACGGTGTGTCGCCCAGCGCGCCAGCGCCATCGTGTCGGCCGCGGGGGCTCCGTCGAGTCGTGCGATACGCCGCAGCAGCGCCGCAAACGCCGGCGCCGACTCGTGCACCAGGCGGTCGACATCGGCTGGTGTGCCTTCCACTTCGATGAAATTTTCGCGGAGGTGCAGCAGCAGGCTGGCGGCCTGCACCTCCACAGCGCGGCGAAGGTCGCCTGCGTCGATGGCAATGCCGGCAAACGGGTCGTCACCGTACAGCGGGGTATGCGTGTCGATGATTTCGCCGTACTCGATGGGAAACGCGTCGAGCGATGCCGCAAATTCGTCGTGCGGCACGACGAGCGGCGTGGCGGCGCCGGCTTCGTGCCATATGGCCGCGGCCGTGGCCAGCGTCGAGAGATCGTCGAAGGTGAGCGACGTCACGAGGGCCAGGCAATGGGGGGCTGGCTGATTCGGCGGGCCGTAGGCCACGACGGCTTCGAGCCGCGCGCCGAAAATGCGCTGCAGGCCCGAGACGACCGCCTGCAGACGGGAATCGACTGACATGTCTTCAGTCTATGCGACGCTGGCGGGCGTGTCCGCTACAATGCCTGCCCAATGCACGTGCGACGGATCAACGTGGGCTGTTTCGGCGGTGGCACCGGCATGCCGGCGCTGCTGGGCGGGCTGAAGCGCAATCCATGGCTCGACCTCAACGCCGTTGTCACGATGTTCGATACGGGCGGGAGTTCGGGGCAGTTGCGTGACGAACTGGGCGTGCTGCCGCCGGGCGACGTGTTGCGATGTGCCCTGGCGCTGGCGCGCAACGAAGGTGAGGCGCGGCGCGTGTTGCTCGGACGCCTGCCGGCCCTCGAACACGAGCGGCTGGGCGGGCATACCGGCGGCAACCTGCTGCTGTCGATGATGGAACAGTACGCCGGCGACTTCATGGCGGCCGTCGATGGCCTGCGCGCGCTGCTCGGCTGTCGCGGGCGCGTGTGGCCGGTGACGGTGGAGCGCGCCACGTTGTGCGCGGAGTATGCGGACGGCACCATCACCCGCGGGGAAGTAGCCGTCGACGAAGGTCAGGATCGCGGGCACGAGGTGCACCGCGTGTGGCTGGAGCCGAGTGCCTGCATTCACCCCACGGTCGCCGAGGCCATCGCCTCGTTCGAGGCCGCCATCATCGGACCGGGCAGCTTCTTCACGAGTCTCATGCCGACGCTGCTCGTCGATGGTGTGGCCGAAGGTCTGCGGAAGATGCCGGGGCCGATTGTCCTGGTGACGAACCTCCTGACCGAAGGCCGCGGCATGCACGGATTCACCGCCGGCGATGCCGCCCGCTGGGTCGAACGTGCCATCGGCCGCCCGGTGGACGTGGTCATCACCAACGAGGGCCATCCCTCGGACGCTGTCCTGGCGCGTTATCGTTCGGAGCACAAGGAACCGCTGGCCCTGGGCTCGCTGCCAGCCGGTTGTGAGCACGTGACCGGCGCGTTCTGGCAGTCCGACATGGCGCGCCACCATCGGCAGCGCCTGTCGTACGCCATCTGGGCGGTGCTCAGCCGTCGTTGTCTGACCTAGCGGCGTTCCGCCGGGCTTTCATGGCCACGGCCTGCTCGATGATGCGCTGGAACAGCCGCCCGGTGTCGCCCGTTTTCGCCGGTGGGTTCGTGGTCCATACCGCGGGGTTGTCGGCGGCCAGGATGTCGGCGAGGTCGGCGTCCGGCGTCTTGACGGAGAGCGGTGCGAACTCGGCGATGTCAATCGGGCCTTCCCATTCGTCGCGGTGTTTGATCAGCAGCCAGCTCGGCTTGCCGGCGCTGCCGCCCGGATAACCGCGCGTGCGCACCAGCGCCCAGGATCCTTTCAGCTTGTAGCCGTGAAGCTCGAACTTGAGGTCGCCCTTGGCCAGTGCGGCGTCGACGTCCGGCACCTGCGGCGTCCACGTCCCCCGGTCCCACAGCATCACGATGCCCGCGCCGTACCCCTGTGGAATCACGCCTTCGAACTCGCCGTAGGCCAGCGGGTGATCTTCGGTCTGCATGGCCAGGCGCCGGTCGCGGGCGTCAATGGACGGACCCTTCGGCACCGCCCACGACAGCAGCACGCCGTTCCACTCGAGCCGCAGGTCGTAGTGCAGGTGCGAGGCCAGGTGCTTCTGGACACAGAATGACAGCTGCGTGCCGGCCTTGCGCCGGCGCCCCGGGGAGGAGCCGTCCGGCTCCGGCGTCTGCGTGAAGTTGCGCTTGCGTCGATATTCGTCGAGCGGCACCTGCTCAGGATTGCGGATGCCCGGCGTCGAATCAAGGGGGCGCGCATACAATACCGGCCCATGGCCTCATCGACCGTGCCACACGACCGCGCGTTCTTTGGACATCCGCGGGGGCTGTCGACCCTCTTCTTCACCGAGATGTGGGAGCGCTTCAGCTACTACGGCATGCGGGCGCTGCTGCTGCTCTACATGACGACGCCACTGGCGGCGGGAGGGCTGGGGTTCGACGCCGCGCAGGGTGGGGCGGTGTACGGGCTTTACACCTCGATGGTGTACATGACGGCGCTGCCCGGCGGCTGGGTGGCCGACCGCCTCATTGGCCAGCGGCGTGCGGTGCTCTATGGCGGCGTCCTGATTGCGGCCGGTCACTTCAGTCTGGCGGTGCCGTCGCTGACGGCCTTCTACCTCGGACTGTTCCTCATTGTCATTGGCACGGGGCTGTTGAAGGGGAACGTCAGCGTGATTGTCGGCCAGTTGTATGAAGCCGACGATCGCCGCCGGGACGCTGGTTATTCGATTTTCTACATGGGCATCAATCTCGGTGCCTTCATTGCGCCGCTCGTCTGCGGCTATCTGGGACAGCAGGTGAACTGGCACGTCGGGTTCGCGGCAGCCGGTGTCGGGATGGTGCTGGGTCTCGTGCAGTACGTGTTGGGCGCGGGCAACCTTGGCACGGCCGGGCTCGAGCCGGCTCCGGCCGCATCGCCCGAAGCGTTTGCGTCGCTCAAGCGCAGCGCCGTTCGCTGGACGCTCATCGCGTCGGCCGCGCTGCTGGCCGGTGCGTTCGGCATTTACTCCGGCGTGCTTCCCGTGACGGCGGGGCAGGTGGCCGATGCCGGCGGCGTCCTGTTGCTCCTGCTCACGCTGGGATCATTTGCCTGGCTCTTCCTGCAGGGCGGATGGACGGCAGAGGAGAAGAAGCGCCTCTATGTCATTGCCATCCTGTTCGTGGCGTCGACGTTGTTCTGGTCGGTGTTCGAACAGGCGGGATCGACGCTGAACCTGTTTGCCGACCGCAGCACCGATACGCGGGTGTTCGGCTACGCGTTCCCGAGCACCTGGTACCAGTCGATGAACTCGCTCTATCTCATTACGCTGGCGCCGGTGTTTGCGTGGGTGTGGGCCAAACTGGCGGCGCGTGGACAGGACCCGTCGCGTCCGGCGAAGTTCGCGGCGGGACTCGTGTTCGTGGGGCTCGGGTTTGCCATTCTGGTGGGGCCGGCGCGTGCGGCCGAAGGTGGCACCCTGGTGAGCCCGACGTGGCTGGCCATGACCTACCTGCTGCACACCATTGGCGAACTGGCCCTGTCGCCGGTCGGGCTGAGCGCCATGTCGTCGCTGGCCCCGGCACGCCTGGCGGGACTGATCATGGGCGTCTGGTTCCTGTCGATCTCGGCAGGCAACTACCTGGGCGGGCGCATTGCCTCGCTCTACGAGGCGATGGCCCTGCCCGCCTTGTTCGGTACCGTGGCCGGCTTTGCCGTGGTGGCCGGCCTCGTGCTGTTCGCACTCGTACCGGCCATCCGGCGCCTGTCCGACACGCCTACGCCGCCGGCAGTCCGTTCCTGACCACGTCGCGCATGGCATCGACGAAGGTGTCGATCTCCTCGAGGGGCGTGTAGATGTTGGGCGTGACCCTCAGTCCACGGTAGCTGAGTGCCGGCTCCTCCGGGTTGTCGTGACCGACGGCGGTAATGACAATCCGGTGCTTGTCCCACAGATGGGTGACGAGACGGCCCGTATCCACGCCATCGATGGACACCACGGCCAGGCCCCAGGTCTGGCCGGGCTCGAGACTCGAGTGCAGGCGGATGCGCGGTTCGTCCTTCAAGGCGTTGGCCCAGCGAAGCGTCAGGTAGCGCAGGCGCGCCGCCTTGCGCTCGATGCCAATGGCCTGCTGGAATGCCACCGCTTCGTTGATCGCGGCCCGCGGTCCCGGCGGATGCGTCCCGATTTCTTCGAACTTGCGGATGTCCGTGTCGCGCGAGCGTGGCGCCGCCTGCAGCGGCCACGTGGAGGCAATGCGGTCGCGGCGGACGTAGAGCAGGCCCGACCCCAGGGGCGCCAGCAGCCACTTGTGCAGGCTGACGCCGTAGTAGTCCGCCTCCAGATCGCGCAACTGGAAGGGGAAGTGACCCATCGCATGCGCGCCATCGACAATGGTGAGGATGTTGCGGGCGCGCGCCATGCGGCAGAGGTCGCGGACCGGGAACAGCTGCCCCGACTGGTTCGTGATGTGGCAGAAGTGCAGCACCTTCGTCTGCGGCGTAATGGCGCGTTCGATGCGCTGCCGCAGATCGTCCTGCGTGGTCGGGCAGGGAAAGTCGATGCGCGAAACCGTGATGCCGTCGCGCCGCACGCGCTGATCCCAGGTGGTGAGCATGCGCCCGTAGTCCTGCTCGGTGGTCACCACCTCGTCGCCGGCCTTCAGGTCGATGCCCATCTGCGCAATCTGCAGCGACTC
>CAZZGM010000256.1:0-2132 GCA_964653955.1 uncultured Bifidobacteriaceae bacterium
GTCGGCCACGGCCGTGGCCTGGTCCGGCGTCAGGTCGTGCGGGAACGTTTCTTCGAACTCCTCCTGCCAGTGCATGTCGGGGCTGAACGCATGGCCCGCCACGGCGCGGCGCGCGGCGTAGAGCTTGAGCAGCTCTTCCGCCATGTCGCGCATGGCCTTCTTGACCTTCGTCTTGGCGCGTTCCCAACTGGTGCCACCCAGCTTGTCGAGCGGAGGCCTGGCGCCGCCGCTGTACTTCTGGATCAGATCCAGGCGCTCGACCGGTACGAACAGCTTGTTTTCGCCGTGATACCTGAGCTCGAGGAATTCCTTCGTATCCTCGCCCACCGACAACTGCTTCAGGCCGACGAACTGCCCGATGCCGTGATCCACATGGACGATGAGGTCGCCGACTTTCAGATCGCGCAGGTCCGACAGAAACGCGGCCGTCGCCGAACGTTTGCCCACACGCTGCGGACCACGATGCCGTTCATCGTCGAACACATCGGTCGCGGTGTAGACGGTGAGCGCCGCGCCCGTCAGCCGGAAACCGCGCGACAAACGGCCGTCCACCACGATGACCGCGCCGGCCGCCTGCGCGTCGCCACCATGACCGGCCCAGCTCGCGCGCACGTCGTAGTCGCGGAGCAGTTCCACGGTGCGTTCCGCACGGCCGCGTGTGCCGGCCACGAACATCACGGTGTCGTGGCGCTGCAGTGCCTGGCGAACATCGTTCATCCAGTCGGGAATACGTCCCTTGAATTCCTGCGGTGGCTGATACACCACCTGCCCGTCGGCTGCCTCGTCATCCAGGCCCAGCTCTTCGAGGGCCACGCCGCGCTGCAGCAGCGCGTCCAGATCCGCCGGCGACAGCAGCAGATCATCCGGCGCGCGCAACGTGCCCGCGTCGGGACCGGTGTTTCGTTCGTCGTACGACGTCTGGACCTGCGTCCACGCCTGCTCGGCGTGCTGTCGCACGTCTTCAGGCTCGGCCACGACAACCAGGGCATCGCCAAGGAACGCGCGGATGTCGCCAGACGGTGGTTCATCGGCCAGCACCGCTGACGCCGAGAAGTCGCGTGCCGGAACGACGGCGTATTGATCGAGCGTCTCGATGGAACGCTGTGTGGACGGGTCGAAACGGCGGATGGATTCCACCGTGTCGCCCACGAACTCCAGACGCACCGGCGTGGATTCGCCGGCACCGAAAATATCCAGGATGCCGCCGCGGAGACAGAACTCGCCGTGTTCGTCCACGGGATCCTGTCGCTCGTAGCCACCTTCGGCCAGCACGTCGACGAGCGCATCGGGCGGTACGTCGGCGCCCGTCCGGACCACGGCGGCCAGACGGCGCACGACGTCCGGCGCGGCCAGCCTGGGCAGCAGTGCCGCGGTCGACGCAACCACCACTCGTGCCTGTCCGGCGGCCAGCGCATGCAGGGCCTGCGCGCGCGCGGAAGTGGCGCGGAAGTGCGGAGCAAGGCCCCGGTACGGATCGACCTGCAGCGACGGAAACGGCAGCACCACCCGTTCCACCGAGGTATCCGCCAGCCCTTCCAGCCCCTGCAGAAAAAACCGCACATCGTCCACGGCGTCTTCCAGCGCGGCGTCGGCAGCGACGATGTACAGCACCGGCCGCGGACGCAGGCGATGCGCGGACGCCGCCACCATCAGTGCACGCACGCTGCCGCCAACGCCTGTCAGGCGCGTAGCGGATCGTGCCAGGCCGCTGCGGCTCACGGCCTGGAGCAGCAGTGATTGCAGTTCGAGTGACGTGGTGGTGCTCATGACCGTCTGAGGCGTTCGATAATGGCGGTGGTCGAGTGCCCTTCCGCCAGCGGCACACGCACCACGCGGCCGCCGCGTGCCTCGACGACTTCGCGACCGACGATGGCGTGTTCGGCCCAGTCGGCGCCCTTCACCAGCACGTCTGGCTGGATGGCACTGATGACGGCCAGCGGCGTGTCTTCGTCGAAAATCACCACGGCATCGACCACGGCGAGGGCGGCCAGCACTTCGGCGCGCTCGTGTTCCGGATTGACCGGACGGCCGGGCGCCTTGCCGAGACGGCGAACCGACGCGTCGGAGTTGACGCCGACAATCAGCGCGTCACCCAGCGCGCGCGCGGCCACGTGCGCTATCTCGCGGCCGCG
>CAZZGM010000256.1:2142-5285 GCA_964653955.1 uncultured Bifidobacteriaceae bacterium
TCACCACCTCGTCGAGCGTGAGCATGTGGGCCACGCGAGTGCCCTCCCCCGTCCTCATCCCAGAGCTCATCTTGAGTTGACGACGCCAACGGCGCGGCATCCCTCGAACCACGCCGATGTCACGCCGGTCGCCGCCGATCGAGAACCCACCACAACGCGCAACACACGTGAACCGGGGGTTAACGTCCGGTCGTGTCCGATGCGTCCTTGAACCGGATGTTCGACGAGAACGCCCAGCGGTGATCCGGCCGGTAGATGCCCACGTCCTTCGTCCGGGACTTCATACGGAACGTGTACAGCAGACGATGGTAGTCGTACGGATAGCCGTCCAGCTTGTGAGCGGCCAGGTCGAGCCGGTAGGTGCCTTCAACCAGCTTGAGACTCTCGATATGGAAGCTGACGACGCCGTCTCCGGACAGTTCGTCCGGCTGGAGTTCCTCGAGGTTCGTGTTCGTGCCGTAACAGCACACGCCGTCGGCGTTGAAGATGCCGAAGCCGAACACGAAGTCTTTCACGGGCTGGTGGGCACGCACCTGCATCCGCACTTCCACGGCGTCGCCGTACTGGAACACGTGACCCGGTTGTCCGTCCTGACCGACCAGCGTGACGCCCGTGATTTCAATCTCGCGTGTGCCCCAGCGTCCTTCCGTGGCCTTGAACATGTCGGCCGGCGCTTCGCCGCTTTCCACCGGATTGTCCGGCAGCCGTCCAGCGGGCGTGGCGGCCGATGCCGTCGCGGCCAGGCGCGCCGACTCGGCTTTCGACAGTTCCTGCTCTTCGGTCTTCTCGACGTCGATGATGTACGACGCCACCACACGCTTCGGTTCGCCTTCGGCCTTGGTCTGTCCCTTGTCGAGCCACAGCGAGAGGTCGCAGAACTTCTCGACGAGGTCGAGTGAGTGCGTGACCAGCAGAATGCTCTTGTTGCGCCGGCGGAACTCCGAAAACTTGTCGAGGCACTTCAGCGTGAAGCCCTGGTCACCCACGGCCAGCACCTCGTCGACCAGCAGCACTTCGGGATCGACGTGGATGGCCACGGCAAACCCGAGGCGCATGTACATCCCGGACGAGTAGGTTTTTACCGGTGCATCGATGAAGTCCTGCAGCTCGGCAAACTCCACGATTTCATCGAACCGCCGCTGCACCTCTTTTTTCGAGAGGCCCAGCATGATGCCGTTGATGAAGATGTTTTCGCGGCCGGAAATTTCCGGGTGGAAGCCGGCGCCCAGCTCGATGAGTGCCGAGATGCGGCCGTCCACCGTAATCGTGCCGCTGTTGGGACGCGTGATGCCCGCCACGCATTTCAACAGCGTCGACTTGCCCGACCCGTTGCGTCCGACGACGCCGTAGGTGCAGCCTTTCGGGACCTGGAACGACACCCCACGCAGCGCGGGGAACGTTTCGTCCGGCTGCAGATCACGAATCAGGCTGCCCGACAGCAGTGCCGATTTCAGCGTGGCAAACTGCTTCTTCCGCGCAAAGCGCCGGTACACCTTCGAGACGTTGACGACGTCGATCGCGGGGGTCATGCGGCTATACCTCTTCCGCGAAGCTGTCGCGCAGCCGGTCGAAGACGAAATAGCCGATGAGGAACACCACCACCGACAGCGCGGCCATCACCATCAGCCATTTCCAGTGCCCGTGCGGTCCAACGTGGAACAGTACTTCCTGGTAGGAGATGACGAGGTGCGTCATCGGGTTGAGGTTGAGCACCCAGCGGTAGTTCTCGGGCGCCATCTGCATCGAGTAGATGATGGGCGTCGAGAAGAACCACAGCGTCAGCAGGTTTCCCAGCAGATCCTTGATGTCGCGGAAGTGCACGGTGAGCGCCGCCAGCAGCAGCGCCAGTCCGGTCGTGAACAGCAACTGCACCAGGACGATGACCGGGAACCAGAGCAGTTCGAGCGGGTCCAGCGGGCGCCGGTAGTAGATCAGGAAGGCCGCGAGAATCGGCAGGCCCAGAAAGAAGTGCACCATGTTGGCCAGCACCGACACGATGGGCAGCACTTCGGCCGGGAACAGCACCTTCTTGATCAGGTTGCCGCCCGAGATGAGCACGTTGGCCGATTCGGACAACGACGAGGAGAACCACGTCCACGGCAGGATGCCGCAGAAGAAGAACAGCCCGTAGGGCCGGATCTCCTCCGGGTGCATGCCCGGCATGATGACTGTGAAGACGAACGAGTAGACGAGCAGGAGCAGCAGCGGGTTGAAGAACGACCAGAAAAACCCGAGCACCGACCCGCGGTATCGCGCCTTCAGGTCGCGGGTCACCAGCGTCTGGATGAGCCCGCGATAACGGAGGAGCGTGGCAAGGTGGCGGAACATGTCGGGTTCTGGGGTTCAGGGGTTCCGGGTTCGGAACCTGCCCGTTCTAGTGGACCGTCTCAACGAAAACTCGAGGGCGGGCATTGGCGCTCAGGACATGTTCCGGCCCGGTCCTGCGGAACGGGCGCATTAGAAGTCGACGAGACAGTCCATTAGCGCCCCGCGCCGCGGCGTGATTCGGCCTGCAGTTGCTGCAGGGTGCGCAGGAGAGCGAGACGGGCGCGCTCGAAATCGATCTCGTGCGGAATGGCGCCCATCATTTCCTCGGCGCGGGCCATGCCGGCCTGGGCGCGGGCTTCGTCGAGGTCTTCCAGCGACTCGGCCACCTGGGCAATCACGGTGACGCGGTCCGGCAGCACTTCGGCAAACCCAATCGACACCGCCATCACCTCGGTGCGTGCGCCCTGGCGGAACGTCATCTGGCCGGTGCGCAGCGAGGCGAAAAACGGCGTGTGGCCCGGCCGCACGCCGAAGTCGCCTTCCGATCCCGGCAGCGACACCTCGTCCACCTCGTGCGAGTACGAGTGGTCCGGCGTCACGATGTGGAGCGTGATCGAGGTCGGGATCGCCATGGTTACTGCTTCATCTGCCGGGCGTTCTCGAGCACGTCCTCGATGGTCCCCTGCAGGTAGAACGCCTGCTCCGGCACATCGTCGTGCTTGCCGTCGACGATTTCCTTGAAGCCGCGGATGGTGTCGGCAATGGACACGTACTTGCCTTCGCGGCCCGTGAACTGCGAGGCCACGAAGAACGGCTGCGAGAGGAAGCGCTGAATCTTGCGCGCGCGGGCCACCGTCTGGCGGTCTTCTTCCGAC
>CAZZGM010000257.1:0-5270 GCA_964653955.1 uncultured Bifidobacteriaceae bacterium
GATGAACGCGTGCCTGGCCGCCAGCGCACGAACGGCCGCCGCTTGTTCCTTGGCCGCCAAATCGCCGACAGCGCCGTACACCACCTGCCGCCACGCCGTGCCCTTTGGCGACGGCGTCCCGCGGTTGTCCACGCTGACGATGAGATAACCGGCTTCGGCCAGCGCGCGATGGAACAACATGCGCGCACCGCCCCACCGGTCCGTCACCGTCTGGCTGGCCGGCTCGCCATACACGAAGACGATCACGGGATAGCGGCGTGAGGGATCGAACGAGGAGGGCTTCAACATCCACCCGTCCATGGTCACGCCCTCGCCCACGTCTACGGTGAAGAACTCCACGGGCGGATCCAGCACAGGCTTCAGCCGTGCCATCAGCGCTGTCGTATCCGTCAGCGCCCGCCGCCGTGTGTGCGACGGGATGTCGACCACATCAATCACTGGCGGGACGTCGAAGCGCGACCAGGTGTGAAACGCCATCTTCGCGCCGGGCGACATGACGTAGGTGTGGGTGCCCGGCTGATCGGCCGGCGTCACACGTTCGGGCGTGCCCGTACCATCGAGACGTGAGCGATACAGGTACCGCTCGGTGGGAGCATTCGGTGACGCCAGGAAGTACAGCCAGCCGCCCTCTTCGTCCAGGCCAACGAGGTTGGTGAGGTCGGCGGGGAAAGACGTGACAGGTTCCGGGGCTCCGCGATCCGCGGACCTGGGAACCTTGTAGGCGTGGCGCCAGCCACTGCGTTCGCTGATCCAGAGAAACGACTGGCCGCCGTCCAGCCACGGCGTGTCGTCGACAACGTCCACCCAGCCGGCTGACGTATCGCTGAACACGCGCGAGACACGACCGTTTTTCGTGTCGGCCAGCAGCACGTCGTTCTGGTTCTGCAGGCGGTTGAGTTGCTGGATGATGAGCGCGTTCGTGTCCGCCCAGTCCATGCGCGCCAGGTAGGTGTTGCGCGGGTCACCGGGTGTCTGCATCCACCGCGTTCGGCCGCCATCGGCCGACACGACGCCAATGCGCACGGCCGAGTTCGTGGTGCCGGCTTTCGGATACGGAATCCGCGTGATGGCCGGGTACAGCGTGTCGGTGTTGTTGATGAGCGCGAAGTCGCCGACGCCGGTGCTGTCGAACTGCCAGTAGGCCAGCGAACGTCCGTCGGGACTCCAGCGAAACGCGTCACGCAGGCCCAGCTCTTCTTCGTACACCCAGTCGGATGTACCGTTGATGGTGGTGGCCGATCCGCCGCTCGTGACCTGACGAATGCGTCCGTCGGACAGGCGCTCCACATAGATATCGTTCGCGCGCACGTAGGCGACGCGCGTGCCGTCGGGCGAGAACTTGGCGAACATCAGCGAGGCTTCCGGCGCGGACCCGCCCAGCTTGCGCGGCGTGCCGCCGTTCACGTCCATCACCCAGTAGTCACCGCGCGTGTTGTCGCGCCACACCTTGCGTGTGTTGGTGAACACCAGCAGCCGCGTGCCGTCCGCGGACCATACGTAGTCGTCGATGGGCAGCGGCTCGGATTGTCCCGGTGCCGTCAGCCGGATGCCGCCCACCATGACACGGCGATCGCCCGTGGCCGCGTCGTATCGGACGATGTCCCAACCGGTGGCGGGAGGGGCGGAAGCTTCAACGGACGTGTAGGACGTGCCGTCGGGCATCCAGCGCGCCGGCCCGAAGCCCGGCACGGCAAAGTCCCGGGTGGTGAAGATGCGCGTCAGGCGCTCGTCGAGCAGCCGCGCCCGGTCGTCCACCTGGGCCGCGCCGGCAACGACCCATGCCAGTACCGCCGCAATGGTTGCTGTCTTCACTCTGTTCGGTGTCATTCCCACTCCCAGCCGCAGTGGTGCCATCGCGCGGCCCGCCCGCACCCGGCTACGATAACACCCGTGTTCGATGTCGTTGGTATTGGCGCCAGTTCGGTGGACGTCGTCTATCGCGTCCCGCAGCGGCCCGGGTTCGAGGGCCCGCAATCGAAGCTGCGGCTCAGCGGACACACCGTGCGCTACGGCGGGCAGGTGGCCACCGCACTGGCCACGTGCGCGGCCTTTGGTTTGCGCGCCGCCTATGCCGGCGCCGCCGGCACGGACGAGGAGAGCCATCGGCTGCTGGACGCGCTTGTGGCCCGCGGCGTGAACACGTCGCTGACCGTTCGCCGGTCCGGCAGCTCACAGTTTGCCGCCATCCTGATCGACGACTCGAGCGGGGAACGTGTGGTGTTGTGGGATCGGCCCGAGACGCTGCACATGGCAGACCACGAACTGCCGGTCTCGGCGCTGCAATCCGCGCGGGTCGTGCTCATAGACGATGTGGATGCGAGAGCGAGCGTGGCGGCGGCCCGATGCGCGCGGGAAGCGGGTGGGATCGTGGTGACCGATCTGGATCACGTCACGCCGCACACCGAAGCAATCATCCGCACCGCTTCGTTTCCGATCATGTCGGAGCACCTGCCGGCGGCGTTGACGGGCGAACACGATCCGGAACGTGCGCTGCGCCACCTGCGCCGGTGGAACCCAGGCCTCCTGGTCATGACGACCGGCGAACGCGGCGCCGTGGCCCTCGATGGCGATCGGCTGATTGTCGCGGAAGGCGTTCGCGTGCCGGCGGTAGACACCACCGGATCGGGTGACGTGTTCCGCGGCGCATTCATTGCCGGTCTGCTCCAGGGAATGCCGGTCGAGCACCTGCTGCGGCTGGCCAACGCCGCTGCCGCGGTCAGCTGCACGCGCGCCGGCGCACTCGACAGCGTTCCGTCGCCGGAGGACGTCCGCGCGCTGCTGTGACGAATCGGCGACCTTCTGCCTTTTGCCTTTTGCCTTATGCTTTCAACGTGACCCGTACGTTTCTGCCTCTCACCAACCGTGACGCGTTTCAGGCCGTGCTGGCCGAGACCGAGCCGATTGTCGTGTTCAAGCACAGCCCCACGTGCGGCATCAGCGCGCAGGCTCACGAAGAACTGACGGACTGGCTGCGCGACACGGCGGCGCCGGTACCCGTCTACGTCGTGCACGTGCAGCAGCATCGTGACGTCTCGAATGAAATTGCCGCGCACTTCGGCATCCGGCACGAGTCGCCACAGGTGCTCGTCCTGGAAGCAGGTACGGTCCGCTGGTCCGGCTCGCACTTCCATGTGAACGCGCGTGAGCTGCAGAGGGCGCTGGACAGCCTGGCCGCACCGCCCGTCGGCGTCTGATCATCCGCTTCCCATGCTGAATCGCTGGTTTGCGCGCGCCGGGCTCGTCACGCCCGAGCAGCGCGCGTGGGCGTGGTACGACTGGGCCAACTCCGCCTACTTCACGACGGTCATCACGGCGGTTTTCCCCAGCTTCTTCGCTACCTACGCGGCCGCCGGACTCGAACCGGTGATGGCCACGGCGCGGTTCGGCGCCGTCACCACCATTTCGGTAGCAACGGTGGCCGTCATGGCACCCCTCCTTGGCGCACTGGCCGACTATACGGGCGGCCGGAAGCGGCTGATGGCCAGCTTCATGACGGTGGGCGTCCTCAGCTGCGCAGCAATGGCCCTCATTGGCGAAGGCGACGTGGGCCTGGCCTCGGCGCTGTTCTTCATTGGCAACATTGGCGTGTCGGGTTCGCTGGTGTTCTACGACTCGCTGCTGCCGCACGTCGCGCGGCCGGAAGAAACCGATCGTGTGTCCACGGCGGGATTTGCGCTGGGCTACGTCGGCGGCGGCCTGCTGCTGCTCGTCAATCTCGCCTGGATTCTCCAGCCGGCGTGGTTCGGGTTCAGCTCCACCACGGCGGCCGTCAAGGTGTCGTTCGTGTCCGTGGCCGTCTGGTGGGCGGTCTTTTCGCTCCCGTTGTTCCGGCGCGTCCCGGAACCACCCGTTCACCGCGATCCCGGTGAACGAAACCAGGGACCAGCCATCCTCGCGGCGTTCGTACGCCTGGGCCAGACGTTCCAGGACATCCGCCGCTACCGTCAGGCGTTCCTGCTGTTCCTGGCCATGCTGCTCTATCAGGACGGTATCCAGACCATCATCCGCATGGCGGCGGTGTACGGCGCCGAAATCGGTCTCGATCAGACGGTGCAGATTGGTGCCTTCGTGATGGTGCAGTTCCTCGGCATCCCGTTCGCGCTGCTGTTCGGGTCGCTGGGGACACGCATCGGCACCAAGCGCGCGCTCTTCATTGCCATTGCCGTGTACGCGCTCGCCACCATCCTCGGCTACTTCATGACCACGGCCACGCACTTCTTCATCCTGGCCGCGCTCGTGGCCACGGTACAAGGTGGTGCGCAGGCGCTCAGCCGGGCGCTTTTCTCGCGCATGATTCCGGCCGATCGTTCGTCGGAGTTTTTCGGCTTCTTTGCCGTGGCCGAACGTTTCGCCACGGTGCTCGGCCCGCTCGTGTACACGGTGAGCGCCACCCTGACCGGATCCAGCCGCTCGGGAGTGCTGGTCATCCTCCTGTTCTTCTTCGCGGGCGCGTGGGTGCTGAGCTTCGTCGACGAGGAAGAAGGCGTGCGCGCGGCACTCGAAAACTGACACCCCGTTCACGCCCGGCGCGCGTTGCTCCGTGCTAGTGTGATCGGCCATGCGCACCGGCTCGTACGTTGGCGGCACCTGGTATCACCCCGACTCCACGGACATCATCCGCAACATCAACCCGGCCGACACGGCCGATGTGATTGCGGAGTTTCCGCTGGCCACGGCTCGCGACGTCGCCCGCGCCATCGAGGCGGCGACATCCGCATGGACGTCGTGGCGGCGTACGCCGGGCCCCGAGCGCGGCCGCGTGTTGTGGCGGGCGGCCGACATCGCTCGCCGGCGCGCGGACGAAATTGCGCGAACCCTGACGCGCGAGGAAGGCAAGATCCTCCGCGAAGCCCGGGGCGAGGTGACCAAGGGCATCTCGCTGCTGGAGTACTACGCGGGTGAAGGGTTCCGCATGCACGGCCGGACGCTGCCGTCCGAGGCCCGCGACACATTTGCCTATACGCTGCGCCAGCCGCTGGGCGTCGTCGGACTCATCTCTCCCTGGAACTTCCCCTGGGCCATCCCGGTCTGGAAATCCGCCCCGGCCATCGTCGCGGGCAATTGCGTGGTGTTCAAGCCATCGGAGCTGGTGCCGGCCACGGCCGCCATTCTGGCCGAGGTGTACGAAGAAGCCGGACTGCCGCCGGGCGTGTTCAACATGGTGGTGGGTACGGGCCCCGACGTGGGCGAAGCCATGGTGCAGGCACCGGCGCTCAGGGCCATCTCGTTCACCGGTTCCAATCGCGTCGGCCAGGAGCTGTACGTGAAGG
>CAZZGM010000258.1:0-5262 GCA_964653955.1 uncultured Bifidobacteriaceae bacterium
GTCGCAGCAGGGCAAGTACGGACGCGTCGACGGCGGGCGCACGGCCCACGACGTCGCCCTGCGCCGCGCCGATCGCTGGAACTTCCTGTTCATCGCCGGCATGTGGTTCCAGGACCTGTTCAACTACGATTTCCGCCGCACCGAGATGTGCATCATCCCGTATGCCACGCAGCAGGGCGAAATCTCCTTCTGCGCCTACAACACCGGCATCGGCTGGCGCAACATCATCGAGAAGATGCACATGACGGCGACGCTCACCAAGTGGTATGACGAACACGGCCGCCACGAGATCTTCGCCGGCAACAAGAACGTGCCGCTCAACACCACCGATCACTCGCTGCAGCTCAACGCGGAAGCTGTCGCCGCCGGTGCCCAGACGGATCTGGACGAGCTGGGCATTGCCAAGAACGCGCGCGAGGAAAAGCTGAAGGCGCGCAAGCAGAAGCACGAGATGACCAACGAGGAACAGCGTCACCACGCCGAGATGGAGAAGCTGTACCGCCAGCACGTGCTGAAGGAGAAGGCGGCCGAGCCGGTCATCCAGATCCAGGGCCTGTCGGGCAAGAAGAAGTCCGCACCCGTGCAGGACGTGCTGCACAAGCCCGTGAACTGACGCGCCTGCATGGCCCGGGCCCACACGCCCGGGCCGTTCGCTGATTTTCCTGAGCCGGAGTGGCCATCGTCACTCCGGCTTTTTTTGTACGGTGTGTTCATCGAGTACCGGCATCGGCGCGCGACGCCGTTCAAACGAGCGCCGGGATCAGCGTTGAGCGGCTTTCGGCCGGCCAGCCTGTTCCACCCGCTTCACCGGCGCGCCGGCATACACGACACCCGCTTCGAGCTCTGAGTACTTGGGAACCACGCTCAGCGCGCCAATCTGGCACCGTTCCCCCGCGACGGTGCCAATGCCGACGAGGCTGCACACGCCGACCGTGACGTGAGGGCCCAGCACGACGTGGCCGGTCTTCAGCATGCCGCCTTCCACGGTGTGGCCCGACAGGTGGACGTTCTCGCCCAGCACCACGCCATCGCCGAAATCCAGCATGTTGTGATCCGAAATCGACAGGCTGTTGACGTAGACACCGCGGCCAATGCGCGCGCCGTTCCAGCGCAGGTAGGACGTCCACAACGGCGACGCGCGGAAAAACGTCCCGACTAGGACCCGGACGACATGGGTGGAGACCATGTAGCGAGCCCAGTCGAGCAGTGGCCACTCGAGATCGCGAATGCGCCAGGCGCCTGGTCCGGGTGTGCGCCATCCCAGCAGGCGCATGCCCCACGCCGAGAGAAACACCAGGGCCACGGCAAACACCAGGTACGCGGGGACCAGCGACATGGCCACCACCACCGGCCCAATCAGCGTACGCTCGACTGGCAGCCACCTCAGTCCCCACACCCAGAACAGGAACGCGGGCAGCGCGGCCAATCCGAACGTCAACGTCTCGACCACGCCAATGCTGGCCAGCGTCCAGACCACGCGTAGCCACTGCGCAAGGGTCACGCCGGCGAGGCTACCATACGAGGAGATGCCCGACCCGCTGATCCTCGTCCCGGGCCTGGACGGGACAGGCCTGCTCTTCTATCGCCAGGTACCGCCGCTCGAACGGCGTTTCCACGTGGCAACGCATCGCCTGCGCGACAGCGCGGTTCGTCTGGACGAGCTCATCGACGATCTGCATGCCCGTGTCGAGACCATGGCACCGGCTGGCGAACCGGTGACGCTGGTGGGCGAATCGTTTGGCGGCGCGTTGTCCCTCTCCTACGCGCTCGCACACCCCGAACGCGTACGCCGCCTCGTCATCATCAACTCGTTCCCCTGGTTCGGACCGCAGGCACGGCTGTGGCTGGGGTATCACCTGCTGCGAGCCACACCGTGGGGCATGATGCGGCTGGTCCGCCAGCTCACCGCGTGGCGCCTGCACTCACCACACACCGGGCGCGACGAAATCCACCGCTTCCACGAGCTGATGCGGGCGACGACGCGGGAGGGTTATCTGTCGCGGTTAAGGATGTTGCGCCAGTACGACGTGCGGGCGCAGTTGCCGGATATCGCGGTCCCCGTGCTCTATCTGGCCGGAGACCTCGACCATCTGGTGCCATCCGTGCAACAGGCCACGCTGATGGCCTCGCTGACACCGCAGGCTACGCTGCGTGTCCTGGCCGGGCACGGACATATCTGCCTGATTGCTCCGGACGTGGACCTCGCGGCCATTCTCGACGAGTGGATGGCCCTTACTGCTTGAACAGTGGCGGGCGCGGTGTCCGATCCGAAGACGGCGGCAGCACCGGCAACTCAAAACGCGGCTGGTCGCCCGTCAGGGTCTCGAGGAACACCACCGACCGCCGGGAATCACCCCGGCGGACGGGTCGCAGTCTTGCGCGGCGGGGCGCCGGGCCGGTACTCCACCATCACATTGCTGATCGTGGCAATGGGACGCCCCTCGGCCGAGAAGGTATCGACGCCATCCGGACGCACGACCGTGAGCCGCTCGCCGAGCAGGCTCACCTGCTCGCCAACGTTTTCGGGAAGTTCGATGGTGATGAACTCCGTGCCGCTTGGCGCCACGGCCTTCATCCCGCCGGGACCAGCGCCCCCGGCAATGCGGTCGAACAGGTCGCCGGCCGCGCGGAACTCGTTCTGGATGACAGCCCGCTCCACCAGCGTGTTGTCCATGGTCAGTACACCAATGGTGGCCGTGTACTTACGGTAGGCCGTGCCGGCCTTGATCAGCTCTTCCGAATAGGTGTGCCGATTGTGCAATTCGAACGACAGACGCACGGTGCCGCGGTGCGGCGGAATCGTCACCAGCACACCAGCCGCCGGATCGCGCCCCGTCAGCACATCGCAGAAGCGGCGCTTCGTTTCGATGCCCACGCCAAGCTCGGCCTGACACGTCAACTCCGCCTGCACGCGTGTCGGCGGCGGCGTGGCCGGGGCCTTGCGCACCGGAGCCTTGGCGGCCGGCGCCGGCCGTTTGGGTGCGGCCTTTTTTGTCTGAGCCAGAGTCGTGGGGGCCGCGCAGAGCGTCAACGCGAGGACAACGACGAGCACGCGCATGGCCCAGTATAGCCAGCTTCGCGGGAATGCCGGGGGCAGGCCGTCCACTAGTCGTCGATGTGCGAGAGGCCTGATGGCAGAGGCAGCGCGGCGGGGGTTCGAAGCTTGAGAAGCTCGAGAAACTCCATCCGCGTGCGAGCGCTCTCACGAAACGCCCCCAGCATGGCACTGGTCACCGTGTAGGAATTCTGCTTCTCCACGCCCCGCATGGCCATGCAGAGATGCGTGCCTTCACAGACAACCGCCACACCGAGCGGGGCGATTTTTTCGCGGATGGTTTCCGCGATCTCGTTGGTCATCCGCTCCTGCAACTGCAGGCGGCGCGCGAAGATGTCCACGAGACGCGGAATCTTGCTGAGACCAATCACGCGTCCGTTCGGAATGTAAGCCACATGGCACTTTCCGAAAAACGGCAGCATGTGATGTTCGCACAGGCTGTAGAAGTCGATGTCCCTGACAATCACCATCTCGCTGTAGTCGACGGTGAACAGTGCCCCGTTCAGCACCGTGTCGACGTCGGCATGGTAGCCGCTGGTCAGGAACTTCAGGGCCTTCTCGACACGAATGGGCGTTCTGACCAGGCCCTCGCGTGCCGGATCCTCCCCCAGCTGCTCGAGCAACTGGTGAATGAGCTCTTGCATCAAGGTATTTTACATGGCCCTCCCGGCCGTGTGGGACGGCCGGGAGAACACACGTCCGCGTCAGTACTGATAGAACCCGCGGCCCGCCTTCTTTCCCAGATAGCCGGCCAGCACCATGCGCTTCAGCAGCGGCGGCGGCGCAAACCGCGGCTCGCGGAACTCGTCGAACAGGATGTTGGCAATGAAGTACGTGGTGTCGAGTCCGATGAAGTCCAGCAGCGTGAACGGTCCCATCGGGTGGCCGCAGCCAAGCTTCATGGCCTTGTCGACGTCCTCCAGTGTGCCCAGCCCTTCTTCGAGGCAACGGACGGCATCGAGCAGGTAAGGGATGAGCAGGCGATTGACGATGAAACCGCCGCGGTCGGGGGCGGTGACAGGGTCCTTGCCAATGGCCTTCGCAAAGGCATACAGGGCGTCGAACGTTTCCTGGCTGGTCGACAGCGCCTTGATGACCTCGACGAGCTTCATCAACGGCACGGGGTTGAAGAAGTGCAGGCCGCCAAACTTGTCAGGACGCTTCGTGGCCGCCGCCAGTTCGGTCACGCACAGCGACGAGGTGTTGGACGCCAGCAGACATTCGGGTCCGACCACGGCCTCGACCTGCGCATACGCCGCCTTCTTGGCCTCCACGTTCTCGACAATGGCCTCGATGACCAGGTCGCAATCCTTCAGGTCCGCGTAGTCCGTCGTCCCCGACAGATTGGCGAGCGTCGTGGACTTCACCTCCTCGGCGACCTTGCCTTTGGCGACACCGTCGGTGAGGAACTTCTCGATGCGGGCAAGCCCCTTGTCGAGTACGCCCTTGTTCACCTCGAGGACAATCGTCCTGAATCCTGCCCCGGCCGACACCTGGGCCACACCCGCCCCCATCAGCCCGCATCCCAGCACACCTACCGTCTTGATGGCCATCTGCACGTCTCCGATCGTCCTGATGTCGTCAACTGGCGCGTCGCGCCAGACGTTCGCAGTGTATCAAACGAACGTTCAAACCGCGTCGTTCCGTGCACAGTACGCTCGAAACGTCGCACTATAATGACGAAACGATCGTGTCGACTCGTCAGCGCGACTCCGAACGGGTTCCCATCCTCGGCACTCTCCAGGGCGAGGTGAAGGTCTATCAGCCCATGTCCGTCAACCAGGTCAGCCTGGGCGGCATGCAGGTGGAGACAGCCTTTCCGCTGCACGTCGATTCGCTCCACGTGTTCCGTCTCACGCTGCGCGACCACTCGATCATCGTCAAGGGTCGTGTCGCGCACTCCCGTATTGTCGATGTCGATCAGGACATCGTCATGTATCGCTCGGGTATCGAGTTCATCGAACCGTCCGGTCCGGTGCTCGAAGCCATTGGCGAGCTCGTCGACGCGCTGAAGGCTCCACGCACATAGCGCGCGAGAGTCGCGCGCACCCGGCGTACGGCGGTCCGGTGAGACTGGCGTTGCGAGCCCCCCGCCCACATACACGCCGGCCCGCGGCAGCCCCCTGCCGTACGCGACGGGCTTCGGCACGCTCTCAGGCTCGTGTATTGAGGTGCTGCAGGTAATCGCCAGAGACGATGCGCCCGGC
>CAZZGM010000259.1:0-5234 GCA_964653955.1 uncultured Bifidobacteriaceae bacterium
CGTGGCGCCACCGAGGCGCAGCTTGGCGACAATCCCGTGCTCGAGCGCGGCGACGTGCTGCACTGCGACTTCGGCATCACGGCCATGGGTCTCAACACCGATACGCAGCACATGGCCTACGTGCTTCGCGAGGGGGAAACCGAGGCACCCGAGGGTCTACGGGACGCGCTGGCGCGCGCCAACCGGTTGCAGGACATCCTGCTCGAGAAGACGAAGGTGGGAAAGACGGGCAACGAGGTCCTGCGCGAGGTGCTGGCGCAGATGCATGCGGAAGAGCTGGACGGCACCATGTATACACATCCCATTGGTGACCATGGTCACGGTGCCGGGCCGATCATCGGCCTGTGGGACTACCAGGAAGGCGTGCCCGGGCGCGGCGACGTACCGGTGCTGGCCAACATGTGGTTCTCCACGGAGATGCAGGTCACGACGCCCGTGAAGGAGTGGGACGGGCAGCGCGTGCGGATGATGGTCGAAGAAGAGGCCGAGGTGACCTCGTCAGGCGAGATGCGCTGGATGCTGCGCCGTCAGACGGAGCTGCATCTGGTCAGGTAGACATGCGTCGGAGCTCGTTGCACCGAAGCTCATCGTCGTGTCATGCGAGTTCAGGGACGTGTCGCGCCGAAGCTCGCTGTCGTGTCGTGCGAGCGAAGGCGGACTGCGTCGGCGAGCTCCTGGAGTGCCGCGGCCGTGTCGTCGAGTCCGATGCAGGCGTCGGTAATGCTCTGGCCGTAGACGAGTTCCGCCGGCGGGCAAAGAACCTGACGGCCCTCGACGAGTGAGCTTTCGAGCATGATGCCCATCACGTTGCGGCCGCCGTCTTTCAGGTACGCCGCCACGGCACGGGCGACGTCGCGTTGGCGGACGTGGCTGCCGCCGCAGTTGCCGTGGCTGCAGTCCACCATCACGCGGCCCGGCAGGCCGGCGTCACGCAGCAGGGCCGAGGTGTCTTCGATGGTGGCGGCGTCGTAGTTCGGTCCCGCCGTTCCGCCGCGCAACACGACGTGACAGTCGGGATTGCCGCCGGTGGACAACACGGCCGGCGCGCCATCGCGTGTGATGCTCAGCAGCCGCTGCGGCGTGCGGGCGGCACCCACGGCATTGATGGCCACCTCGATGTCGCCGCTGGTGTTGTTCTTGAAACCCACCGGACTCGACAGGCCCGATGCGAGCTGCCGATGAATGGGGCTCTCCACGGTCCGCGCGCCGACCGCCGCCCAGCTGGTGAGATCCGCGAGGTACTGCGGGACGATGGGATCGACGAATTCGGTGGAGACGGGGAGCCCGAGCGCATTGACGGCCTTGAAAAGCTGACGGCCCCACTGCAGGCCGAGGTCGAGCCGCCCCGAACCATCCAGCAGCGGATCGTCCAGGAAGCCCTGCCAGCCCACCCTGGTGCGGGGTTTCTGTAGGTGCACACGCATCACCACCAGCAGTTCCTCGCGCCACCGGTCGGCCTGCCCGGCCAGCCACGCGGCGTAATCACGCGCCGCCTCCGTGTCGTGAATGGAGCAGGGGCCCGCCACCACCAGCAGCCGCGGGTCGGTACCCGCGAGGATGTTGCGGATGTGGGCGCGGGCCTGCATCACGTGTTCGGTGATGGCCGGTTCGCTGGGTATCTGCCCGCGCAGTTCGGTTGGCGTGGCCAGGACGGCCGTACCTTTCAGGTGCAGGTCGTCGACGCCGGAATATGCCACCGTCATGTGTGCCAGATGCTCCGCAAAGAGTGGTCGTCGACGCCGAGTGCGTCGAGCAGCGTTCGAAATTTCGCGCCGGTTTCGTCGGCTTCGGCCACCGGGTCGGAGCCGGGGACGATGCCGGCGCCAGCCCACAGCCGCGCGCTGGTACCGGCCAGCTCCGCGCAGCGGATGGTCACCATCCATCGGCCGTCACCGTTCGGATTGCACCAGCCGACCGCGCCCGTGAAGAAGCCGCGATCGAACGGTTCGAGTTCGGCAATGAGCGCGCTGGCCGCCTCGCGCGGTGTGCCGCACACCGCGGGCGTGGGATGCAGTGCCGCCGCCAGTTCCAGGGCCGACACATCGCGGCGCAGTTGGCCTTCGACAGGCGTCGCCAGGTGCCACATGGTGGCGGTCGACGCCAGCACGGGTGTTTCCGGTGCCGTCAACTGTCCGCAGTACGGCGCGAGCGTATCGAGCACGAACTCGGCCACGACGCGGTGTTCGTGCCGATCCTTGGCCGACTGGAGCAGCACCTGCGCGGCGTCATGATCCGCTGTGGCATCGGCTTGCCGTGGCGTCGAGCCGGCAAGGGGCAGCGAGCGCACCTGACGGCCACGCTTGTCCACGAGCAGTTCCGGGCTGGCACCGACCAGCGTCCGGGCCTGCCCGCCGGGCCCGGCCGGCAGCGGCACGCAGAACCTGGTGACGTTCGGGTCGGTCGCCAGCCGCGCAAACACCTCCAGCGGATCGATGTACGACGTGGCTTCGAGTTCCAGCATGCGCGCCAGCACCACCTTCGACACGGCTGGTCCGTGGCTCGTGGACACGGCCATCGACGCGAGCGCCCGCGAGACCGCCGCGGCATATCCATCACGCGTCGGCCGCTCGGTTACCTGCCAGCGGTGGCGGCCGGGGGACAGGCGCGTCGCGGACGTGTCGGGGTGCTGCTCCGTCCGCTCGCACAACAGCAGGTGCGACGGTGCTTCGCGGTCGAACGGCAGCGCACCGGCGAGCATGGTGCCGGTGCCCGCCCGTGACAGGAGCGCGTCGGCGTCCGCCACCAGCGAACCCGTCACCGGCTGCGACAGCACCTCGCGGACATCGGACGCTTTCAGCGTGACGCTGTTGTCGGCAACAATGAACGCAGGCTGCCGGCGTTCGGGCGGGTGTGACGGAGGGGACGGAAGCGTGCGGACCGGCATTGGCGGCGTCAAATGAAAATGAGACTCTGTCTCATCTGAGGCTACGATAAAGGCGACCGTTTTGGTCGGTCAACTGACGATCTGTTCAGAAATCATGTCCAATCAGGAGCGAGTGCTGGTCGTCGAGGACGACCGGAAGGTGGCCAGGGCCCTGTCGGAGGGGCTCGAGCAGGCCGGGTATGCCGTGGCGGTGGCCGGATCGGGCGAAGAGGGGCTGGACCTGGCGCGTAATGAACCCTTCGACCTACTGGTGCTGGACGTGATGCTGCCGGGTATGGACGGGCTGGAGGTGCTTGCGACGCTTCGCCAGCGCGGGGTGCGGACGCCGGTGCTGCTGCTGACGGCGCTCGACAGCCTGAACGATCGTGTCCGCGGTCTCGACAAGGGCGCCGACGACTACCTGGTGAAGCCGTTCGCGCTACCGGAACTGCTGGCGCGCCTGCGCGCGCTCAGCCGCCGCGGCAGCCGCGCCGAAGCGCGCCTGACGCTGGGCGATCTCGTCGTGGACCAGATCGATCGCCGCGCCACGCGTGGCGATCGCGACCTGAGCCTCACGCCAAAGGAGTTCGATCTCCTGGCCTATCTCCTGCGTCACGCGGGTCAAGTGGTGTCACGCGAGATGCTGGCGCGCGACATCTGGCAGCAGCTCGAACGCGGGACGATGCTCGATAACGTCATCGATGTGCATCTGGTGCGGCTGCGGCGGAAGGTCGACCACGGAGCCACCACCAAGCTCATTCACACCATTCGCGGTCTGGGGTTCGTTGCCAGCGAAACGCCCGACGGCCATGCGCGCCACGGCTGAGGGGGCGCCGCCGGCGGGCGCGGCGTGGCAATCGTCGCTGCGCACGCGTCTGGTGTTGTGGTTCGTGGCCGTGCTCACGGCCACGCTGCTGGCCTTTGCTCTAGGTCTGTTCCTGACGGTTCGTCACGGCCTCTGGCGTGAGTTCGACCTCCGGCTGCAGCACGAAGTAGACGCCGCACGCGGGTTGCTGGCGCCCTACTGGACCATCGACGGCATCAGCGCGCCGGACTACATCAACCCGCTGCCCGAAAACGATCGGCGCTGGGTGGAGGTGTGGGATCTGCAGGGCCATCGCCTCTTCCAATCGCCGCAGGCTGAGGTGCAGCCACACGCCCTGCCGCCACCCGAAGCGCCGCGCACCTGGTCGACGATGGCCGCGGACGGCGTGCCCATTCGTGTAACCGACGCGTTCGTCGACATCATCGGCTTGCCGGCAGCCATCCGCGTGGTCGAGCCGGAGGCGGCGCTTCGTTCGGAACTGCGGGCGCTGGCCGGCTCCATTGCGCTGGGATTCGTGCTCTGCGTGGCCGTGGCCATGTGGGGCGGTCATCGTATTACCAGGCGCGCGCTGCGGCCCATGGAGCAGCTGGTCGCGCAGACCTCGGCCATCAGCGCCGATCGCCTGCGCCAGGGCGTTGCCGTCGGCGAGGCGCCCGATGAGGTGGGAAAGCTGGCGGCGGCGTTCAACGACACCATGCGGCGGCTGGATGTGTCGTTCGAGCAGGCGCGCCGGTTCAGCGCCGATGCGTCCCACGAACTCCGCACGCCGCTCACCGCCATCCGCACCGTCGGCCAGGTCGCGCTGCAGGAACCACTCGACGCCGCGGGATATCGCGACGCCATTGCCAGCATGCTCGAAGACGCGGAACGGCTGTCGGGCCTGCTCGATTCGCTGCTGCTGCTGTCGCGCGCCGAAGCCGGGCAGGTGGAGCTGGCACGCCGGCCCACCGACCTTGGCGATCTCGTACGCGGCGTCGTGGATGAATGCGCCGTACTGGCGGACGAGAAGCAACAGACGGTCATCGTCGATGCACGAGCATTGCAGGCGCACGTCGACCCGTCGGTCCTGCGCCTGGCCCTGGCCAACCTGCTGCACAACGCCATCCGGTACACACCATCCGGTGGACGTATCGACGTGCGTGTCTCCGTGGACGATGGGCGTGCGGTCGTGTCGGTGCGGGACACCGGCCCGGGCATTGCGCCGGAGCATCACACGCGGCTGTTCGACCGGTTCTATCGCGTCGACCGCGGGCGGGCGCGCGAGACGGGTGGCAGCGGACTGGGTCTGTCCATTGCCCATTGGGCCGCGGCCGCGCACGGCGGGTGCATCACGGTGAACAGCGCGCCGGGACGAGGCAGCACGTTCAGCCTCGAGGTGCCCCTGGTTTAGTGGAGCGTATCAACGAAGGCTCGAGTGCCGACATGGGCGCTCAGCGGCGGTGTTCCAGCCCGGTCCTGCGCGGCGGGCGCTCTGGAAACCGCCGAGACAATCCACGAGTGGAACGTCAAGGACGAAGGACGATGCGCGCCACGGTGTCGGCGCCG
>CAZZGM010000260.1:0-5191 GCA_964653955.1 uncultured Bifidobacteriaceae bacterium
CACACGCGATAGCCCGCCGGTGCGCCGCCCGTTGCCGGGACACCCCAGGTGAGCGTGGCTTCGGAACCAGCCGTCGACACGGCCAGACTCGTGGGCATGCCCGGGGCTACCGGACGTGGGTCGGAGCACGACCGTG
The DNA here is from genome assembly GCA_964653955.1 of uncultured Bifidobacteriaceae bacterium. Classification (GTDB taxonomy): domain Bacteria; phylum Acidobacteriota; class Vicinamibacteria; order Vicinamibacterales; family UBA2999; genus VFZN01. Next base: position 137 of record CAZZGM010000260.1, read on the forward strand.
CGGCCACGCGCTGTTCCGTCAGCGCGCCGCACGCGGCACCGCCACCAGAAGCGGGCGTCAGGATGGTGCGCACCCAGGTTTCCGTGCGGGTCTGCTGGCCGCCCGAGCACGCGCCCCACTCCGTCGTCTTGTCGAGCGCCCAGGCGCTCGTCACACAGTCCACGGTTGCCGGAATGGTCACGGTCGCCGCCGCCGATGCCGTGCCGCCCGGGCCGGTGGCAACGATGCGGAAGGTGGTGGTGGCGTTGATGGTGTAGGACCGCGTGCCCGACAGCGCTCGCGCCTGCCCGTTGATGGTGACCGACGTGGCATTGGTGGTCTGCCACTGCACCGTTGCGGTGTTGCTGCCGCTGCGCGTGGCCGTGATGGTGGCCGTTGGTGCCGGCGTCACGTTCACTGTCGCTGTCCGCGTCACCGTGCCGCCGGGGCCCGTTGCCACCAGTCGGAACGTCGTGGTGGCCGACACGGTCACCTGGCGCGTGCCCGACAGTGCGACCGGCGCGCCATCGAGCGTGGCCGATGTCGCGTTGCCCGTCTGCCAGGTTACGGTGGCCACGTTGTTGGCGCCGAGCGTGGCATTGATGGTGGCCGTCGGCGCTGGAGACGAGCACGACTCGGTGGCCACACGCTGTTCCTGTAGCGGGCCACAGGCGGCACCGCCGCCTGACGCTGGCGTGACGATGGTGCGTGTCCAGGTTTCCGTCCGGGAGCGCTGTCCGTTCGTGCAGGCGCCCCAGGCCGTGGCCGACTGAAACGTCCAGTTGCTGGTCACGCAGTTCACGACGGGAACCACCACGGAGGCAGAGGCCGTTGCCGATCCGCCGGTGCCCGTCGCCACCAGCTGAAAGGTGGTGCTGGCCGACACCGGATACTGTGCCGAGCCCGAGAGCGCCACCGTCTGGCCGTTGATGCGCGCCGTCGTGGCGTTGGTGGTCTGCCAGTTCACGGTGGCTACATTGTTGGCGCCGAGCGTTGCCGTGATGACGGCCGTCGGTGCGGGCGGCGGAGGCGGCGCGGCCATGGTCACCGACACCTCGGTGGAGGCCGGTCCAAGTTGGCTCTGGGCGTTGTACGCGCGGACGACGAAGTAGTAGGTGGTCCCCGGCGACAGCGTCACCTGCCGGCTGACGACGTTCCCCACGTCGATGTTGGTGGTGTAGGCGCCAGACGTCGTGCCGTAGTAGAGACGGTAACCAGCGGTCGCGGGATCGGTGTTGGCGTCCCAGGCGGCGGTTACGGTCTGGGCGCTGGCGGCGGCGTGAGCCGCAAAGACCAGCGTCAAGGCGGCTACGAGTCGAACGAAAACGGACATCATCATGGCACTTTCTTCAGGGCGCTCCGGTGGGGGGCCGGGGGCGCGTGACGCCACGGGTGGGGCGAGAAGAGTGCCAGCCTGATGAGCCTGAAAACAGGTTAATTTGTCATATAAAGTCTGTTTGAGTCGTCATTGACGCCAGTTAGAAGCGTGCGGACTGGTGTTCCCGCACAGGTGCGCAGGTGTGCGCGTGGCGGCGGCCTGACGGGATTTTGAGAAAGGATTCAGGTCGAGCCAGGACCGTGGAGTCAGCGGGACCTGGAACCGGGCCGGGGTGCCCGAGGCGAGAGGGGGACTGCCGCCCCGGGCGGCTGAATGTGCGCCCGTGCGCGACGCGCGGCTCGATGGCCGGAGCGCCTCGCACGGGCATCGTGTGTCAGGAGCGGGCAGGAACCGTTTCGATTTTCAGCGCGCGTTCGATGGCCCGCATCGCGGAACGTTCGTCCGGTGCCACCAGGGTGACGGCCGTACCGGTGGCTTCGGCGCGGCCGGTGCGGCCGACGCGGTGCACGTACGCGTCAACCGTCGAAGGTGGCTCGAAGTTGATGACGTGCCGGATGCCGTCGACGTCCAGGCCGCGCGCCGCGATATCAGTGGCGACGAGCACCCGTACCCGGCCGGCGCGGAATCCTTCGACGGCCGCCAGGCGCTGGCTCTGCGACCGGTTGGCATGCAGCGGTGCGCAACGGTGCCCGCGTGCGGCCAGGGTCTGCACCAGACGATCGGCGCGATGCTTGGTGCGTACGAACACGAGCGCGTGCTGCGAGATGCCAGCCAGGAAACGATCGAGCCACACGGCCTTGTCCTCGTTGGGCAGGTGGTGGCTCATATGCGTGATGGTGCTGGCCAGGCCGCCGCTGCGGCCCACCTGCATCATCTTCGGCGTGCGCATGAGGGCGCGCGCCGCCTTCATCACGTCCGGGGACGTGGTGGCCGAGAACAGCAGCGTCTGCCGTTCGGCGGGCAGGGCCGCGGCAATTTCCTGGATCGCGGGCCAGAAGCCCATGTCGACCATACGGTCGGCTTCGTCGAGGATGAGCGTTTCGAGGCGGTCGAACGCCGTGACGCCATTCGACAGGTGATCCTGCAGCCGGCCCGGCGTCGCAATGACAATGTCCACGCCGGCGCGCAAGGCACGTGCCTGGCCGTGCATGCTCATGCCGCCACACACCGTGACGCCAGAGATGCGCGTGTGCTTCACGAGCGAGCGGACGTCGTCTTCGATTTGCAGGGCCAGCTCGCGCGTCGGTGCCAGCACCAGCAGGCGATGGCCGCGCCGGCCCTCGGCCGGCGATGAGGTGAGCAGGCGCTGAAGCGTGGGGAGGAGAAACGCCACGGTCTTGCCGGTACCGGTCTGGGCACAGGCAATGAGATCCGTGCCCTCCAGCACCGTGGAAAACACGGCACTCTGGACCGGCGTGGTCTTCGAGAAGCCGAGCTCGTCAATGGCACGGGTCAGCCGTGCGTCGAGACCGAGCGTGGAAAACTCCACGGGCGTGTCGTCGAAGGGAGCCGATTCGAACACGGGCGGCGCAGGACGCGGCCGGGCAGACGAGGAACGGGCAAACGGACGGGGACCGCGGCGCGGAGCCACGGGGCGCCGCGGACGGCGGAACGACTGGGTTTGATTCACTGAAAATAAGGCTGGAGCGTAAAGGACGCTCTTACTGAGGGAAATTCAACGGCCGCGAATTCGGCAACGGCAAACTTCGATTCCTGCGCTCAAGTCTCCGGTTCTGTATCAGCCATTATCGCACGACCCGGCCCTGCGGCGCTCGGACGCCTCTGCAGGGCCAGCATCGTGGCCGCTCCGGGCAGCAGGATCAGGCCCGTGAGATAGAGCGCCACGGTGATGAACGCCAGGTAGCCGGCGGCGCGTGGTTCCACCGGTTGTGTCACGGCACCCAGCGTGACGCCCTCGAACAGTGCCCGCAGTGCCCGGCCCAGCGGCCGCTCGGCGGGGCCCGACAAAGCGGCCAACAGGACAAACTTCAACGTGAAGGCCGCCAGCAGCGTCACCGCCCACACCCGAAGCAGCCGCTGACGGTCCAGGGCCGCGGCCAGCAACTGCACGATGGCCACGAGAAACAGCAGGCCCCCGGCCAGGGACGGCAGCCCCGACGCGGGGACGAGCATCGACAGCACCTGGGCCGTGGCGCCAAACAGCGTGACCAGCACAATCAGGCCGTTCAGGTTGGCCAGCGCCTGCCGGTCCTGATGCATCAGCCGCGCGGGCGCCAGGGTGCCGCTCTGGACGAACGTGCCCAGGGCCAGGCTGGCCAGCACCAGCGAAAACGGCGACGGCGGTTCGAACACCACCGGCGCGCCCGGCCGCAGGCCGCCGAGCCACAGCACGCCGAGAAACAGCAGCGGCAGCGTGAAGGCCTCGCGGACGATGGTCACTTGCGCTGCTCCAGGACGCGCAGCGGATTGAGGTCCGACCACTCGCGCGTTTGTCCGGCCACCAGTTCCGCGCGCAGCTCATCGGCCGAGTGCATCCCCAGCCGCGGATCGTCCACCACCACACGGCCACCTTCAGCCGCGGTAATGGCACGGTCCACCACCGTCAGTCCTTCCGCATACAGAGCATCGTCGCGGCCGAAGCGGCTCCAGCCCTGGCGATAGTAGCTGTAGGCAATGTAGAACTGCGTGACGGCGTCGCGCGCGGCGGGATCGGCGCGCTGGAAGGCCGCGCGTGCCGAGACGAACTGGTCGTCGTGGAAAAACCGCAGGCCGTCCTCGAACGCCACCGCGTCGATGCGGTAGGCGCCAATGGTGGCGGCCAGGCCGCCAGCCACCTCGGTCATCGACCGCGGCTGTGTCGTGGACATCCACCCGATGATGGCGGCCACCAGCAACGACACGGCCGCGCCGGCCCCGCGCAGGACGGGCTCGCGCATGCCGTGATCTTAGCCGGAGATGCGTGGCGTCAGGCGAGCGAGGCCGCGTACTCCTCGTAGGCGCCCGGGAAGTCCTGGATGCGCCCCTGGTCGAAGTGCCACACGCGCGTGCCCACCTCCTCCATGAGGTCCTGGTCGTGCGTGACCAGCAGCACGGTGCCTTCGAACTTCTGGAGCGCGATGTTGAGCGCGTTGATCGACTCGAGGTCGAGGTGGTTGGTGGGCTCGTCGAGGATGAGGACGTTGGGCTTCTGCAACATGATGCGGCAGAAGAGCAGCCGCGCGGTTTCGCCGCCCGACAGCGCCTCGGTGGGCTTCAGACCCTCCTCGCCGCTGAACAGCATCTGCCCGAGCAAGCCATGAATGTCCTGCCGTGAGGCCTGCGGATCGAACTGGTGCAGCCACGCGACGGCCGTCAGCCCACCGGGAATGAGGCCGGTGTGATCCTGCGGGAAGTAGCCAATCGACACTTCGTGGCCCCACTTCACCGTGCCGGTATCGATGTCGTCCGGCGCGGCCGGCACGCCGGGTGCGTCGGACATCAGCGCCTTCAGCAGCGTGGTCTTGCCCTGACCGTTGCGGCCCACCAGCACCACCTTCTCGCCGCGGCTGACGCCGGCGGAGAAGTCGGTGAACACGGTGTGGCTGCCGTAGGTCTTACCGACCGTCTTGCACTCCAGGACGTGCCGTCCCGAGGGGCGTGCGGGCACGAACCGGATGTACGGGCGCTGGATGTTCGACCGTGCCAGTTCTGTCGTCTGCAGGCGTTCCACTTCCTTGCGCCGTGACTGCACCTGGCTGGAACGTGTGCCGGCGGAGAAGCGAGCAATGAAGTCGTTG
>CAZZGM010000261.1:0-1962 GCA_964653955.1 uncultured Bifidobacteriaceae bacterium
CGTAAGCGGCCGTGCCATCGAACCGCGCCAGGCCGTGCGCGTCCTTCGGGAAATGTCCGGGCACCCAGTCGAGGATGACACCAATGCCCGCCTGGTGGCACGCGTCCACGAACGCCCTGAAATCGTCCGGCGTCCCGAAGCGGCTCGTCGGGGCGAAGAAGCCCACCACCTGGTAGCCCCACGATCCCGAATAGGGATGTTCCATCACCGGCAGGAGCTCGATGTGCGTGAAGCCCATTTCCTTCACGTAAGGCACCAGCTCGGCGGCCAGTTCCCGATAGGTCAGCGGTTCGCCGTCGGCCGCGCGCCGCCAGCTTCCCGGATGCACCTCATAGATGGCCATCGGCCGCTGCCGCCATCCGGCGGCCGCCGCCCGCTGCTCCATCCACGTATCGTCTCTCCACCGATACGCATCGCCGGCCCAGACGACGGACGCCGTCTTGGGCGGCACTTCGAAATAGCGGCCACACGGGTCGGCCTTGAGCACGACGCGGCCGTCCGCACCGGTCACCTCGTACTTGTAACAATCACCGGGCGCGACGTCGGGCAGAAACGTCTCCCAGTAGCCGCCGCCCCGCCGGCGCATCGGGTAAACGCGGCCATCCCACCGGTTGAAATCACCGACGACGCTGACCTGCCGTGCGTTGGGTGCCCACACCGCGAAGTGCACACCCGGCCGCACGCCATGGACGATGGGCCGGGCGCCGAGCTTGTCGAAGGCCCGCACATGGGTGCCCTCCGCGAGGAGGTGGATGTCGAAGTCCGTCAGCACCGGTCCATAGCGGAACGGATCGTCGAGCGTGAACACATGTCCGCCTTCGTCCGTGATGCGCAGGCGATAGTCGAGCCCTTCACGGGTCGCGTCCGGAAACGTCGCGGCAAACAACCCTTCGTCGCGGACCATCTCGAGTGCGCCGTACGCCTGGCCTCCGGGCGCGACGACATCGATACGTTCCGCGCGGGGCCAGAAGGCACGAATGACCAGACCGGCGGCGGTGTCGTGTGGACCGAGCACGGCAAACGGGTCGGCGTGAAGGCCACGTACGAGCGCGAGGATGTCGTGCGGCTGCATCGGGCGATCATACGCTCTCGCTCCCCGTCTCCTGCACTTCGCTGTACCATGATGAGATGTCCAGTGCCGCTGCCCTCCTGTCACGCCTCTCACTCCTGCCGGTGAACCCCGGTGCCTGCACCGGTCCCGACGGCTGGATCACCGAGCCGGGCGGCGAAACCCTCGTCTCCCTCAACCCGACCACCGGCGAACCCATTGCCGCCGTCACGCTGGCCAGCCAGGCGGCATACGACCGTGTGGCAGACGCGGCCACGGCAGCGTTCCGGTCGTGGCGGGAAGTGCCGGCTCCCAAGCGCGGCGAGGTGGTGCGTGACCTGGGACAGGCGCTGCGCGACATGAAAGAACCGCTGGGCGATCTCGTGTCGCTGGAAATGGGCAAGATTCGTGCGGAAGGACACGGCGAAGTGCAGGAGATGATTGACATCTGCGACTTCGCCACGGGGCTGTCACGTCAGTTGTACGGGCTGACGATTGCGTCGGAACGGCCGGGCCACCGCATGATGGAACAGTGGCATCCGCTCGGTGCCATTGGCGTCATTACCGCGTTCAACTTCCCCGTGGCCGTGTGGTCGTGGAACGCCGCCATTGCCGCGGCCTGCGGCGATACCGTGGTGTGGAAGCCCGCGGAGCCAACGCCGCTCACCGCCGTGGCCGTGCAGCACATTGCCAATCGGGTGATGGTCGATCATGGCCTCACCGGCATCTTCACCCTGGCCGTCGGCACGGGACGCACCGTTGGCGAGGCGATGCTGCACGACGCGCGCCTGCCACTCGTCTCGTTCACGGGATCCACCGCCGTCGGCCGGCACGTCGCGCAGGTGGTGGCCGGACGGTTCGGCGCCGACATGGACGTCGCGTGGGCCAGCAACATCGACAAGCCCAAGAACGGC
>CAZZGM010000261.1:1972-5184 GCA_964653955.1 uncultured Bifidobacteriaceae bacterium
CGCCATCGTCGTGGCGCCCGACGCCAATCTGGACATGGCGGTTCGCGCCATCCTGTTCGGCGCGGTGGGCACGGCCGGCCAGCGCTGCACGTCCACCCGGCGCATCCTCGCGCACACCAGCATTGTCGACGTGCTGGTGGAACGTCTCGTGAAGGCGTACGGTCAGGTGCGCATTGGCAACCCGCTGGACGAAGGTACGCTGATGGGCCCGCTCGTCAGCGCCCAGGCCGTGGATCAGATGCAGGCGGCGCTGGCACAAGCCGTGGCCGATGGCGGAACGGTCGTGTACGGCGGCGGCCGGCGGCCTGATATCGGCCCCCACTTCGTCGAACCGGCCATCGTCCGCATGCCGTCGCAATCCGCAGTGGTGATGCGGGAGACGTTCGCCCCCATCCTCTACGTCCTGCCGTACGAGCAGTTCGAAGACGCGCTGGACACCCACAATGCGGTACCGCAGGGGCTGTCGAGTGCGGTGTTCACCGAGAGCGTCAGGACGGCTGAAGCGTTCCTCTCGGCGCACGGATCCGATTGCGGCATTGCCAACGTCAACATCGGCACCTCAGGGGCCGAAATCGGCGGCGCGTTCGGTGGCGAGAAAGAAACCGGCGGCGGGCGCGAGTCGGGCTCCGACGCGTGGAAGGCCCACATGCGTCGCCAGACCAACACGGTGAACTGGTCCACGGCACTGCCACTGGCGCAGGGCATTACGTTCGGCGACTGAATACGCTCACGGTCGAGTCGCCAGGGGGCCGTCGGCCGGGCGGCCCCCTGGACACCGCCTCTATCACGTTCCTGGATTACGATCACGCCATGACGCACGCAACGTTCGACACGTCCGCCGGCACCTTCAAGGTGCGCCTCTTCGACGAGCAGGCCCCGCAGACCGTGGCCAATTTCGTGGGCCTGGCCAGCGGCTCGAAACCCTGGACCGACTCTTCCACCGGGCAGCAGGTGTCGCGCCCCTTCTACGACGGTCTGGTCTTCCACCGCGTGATTGACGGCTTCATGATTCAGGGCGGCTGCCCCGAAGGTTCGGGACGCGGCGGGCCGGGCTACAAGTTCGGCGATGAGTTCGGCCCCGGGCTCGAGCACGACCGGGAGGGTCTGCTCTCCATGGCCAACGCCGGTCCCAACACCAACGGATCACAGTTTTTTATCACGCTCGCGCCGACTCCCTGGCTGGACAATCGCCACGCCATTTTCGGCGAGGTCGTGGAAGGCCTGGACATCATCCGCGCCATCGGCAAGACGCCCACCGGCGCTCAGGACCGCCCGGTCACGCCCATCGTCATCAACTCGGTCACGATTGCCACGACCTGAGTCATAAAAGCTCATCACCTGACTCCATCTGTCCCCCGCCGGCAGCCGCCGGTGGGGACCCGGGTGGCGCCGGCCCAGACTCGCCGGTATGATGGCGGCGGCTCACCGAGCGTCCATTGAGCCGAAGGGGAGAATTCAAGGTGATGCATTCGCTCAGCCGTGCCATGGCGACGGCCCTGTGTTGTTGTTGCTGCTGTTTGATGGCCCTGCCGGCCCTTGCGCAGCCGGTAGCGGCCCCGGATCCAGGCCCTCCACCCAAATACGTCGCCGAGCCCATCGAGTTGCTCTCCAGCGCACTCGGCACCTTCCACCGCCCCATCTCGAGCACGAACGCCGAAGCCCAGAAGTTTTTCGATCAGGGTTTCCAGATGATGTACGCGTTTGCGCGGCTCGACGCCGTGCGCTCGTTTCGCGAGGCCTGGAAACGCGACCCGAACTGCGCCATCTGCTACTGGGGTGAAGCCTGGGCCTGGGGCTCCTATCTGAACGGGCCGATGCCCGCCGAGCAGTCGCCCTATGCCTATTACGCCATCCACAAAGCCGTCAGCCTGAAGAACGTGCAGGCCACCGCGGTCGAGAAAGACTTCATCGACGCGATGGTGCCGCGTTACGTGGCGAACTTCGATCCCAAGACCCGCCGCGAGCAGGACGAAGCCTACGCCGAGTCCATGCGCACGCTGGCCGAGAAATATCCGAAAGACCTCGACGCCGTCACCCTGTACGCCGACGCGCTGTTCCTGCTCGAGCCGCGACGCGGCCGGCGCGACATCACCGCGCCCAACATCAAGCGGCTGCATGGCGTGCTCGAGTCGGTGCTGGCACAGGACAACCATCATCCCGGCGCGTGCCACCTGTACGTGCACGCCACCGAGTCGACGTCCCGTCCCGACCTGGCGGAATCGTGCGCCGAGTTCCTTGGCAACTCCATTCCAGGCGCCAGCCACATCCAGCACATGCCGTCGCACACCTGGAACGAAGTGGGCCGCTGGTCCGACTCGGTGCGTGCCAACCTCGACGCCTGGCACTCGGACCTCAAGGCCGACATCGGCGAAGGCTTCGCCATTTATCCGGACCACAACTTGCACATGCTGCTCTATGCCGCATCGATGGACGGTCAGGGCGCCATTGCCATCCAGGCCGGCAAGGACTACGCGAAGCGTACGGGCGACACGATGTATCACGTGCTCACGCTGCTGCGCTTCGGACGCTTCGACGAAGTGCTCGAAGTGACGAAGCGGCCCGAGCGCGAGATCCCCGCCGGCCTCTGGGATTTCTCACAGGGCTACGCGCACCTGAAGCAGGGCGACATGGACTTTGCCCGGCTTTATCTGAACCGCGTCAAAAAAACCGCCGACACCTCGACGCAGGAATTTCGGACGCACCCGGCCAAGCGCCTGCTCGGCGTCGTCGCGGGCATCCTGGAAGGCGAAATCCTCTGGACCGAGAAGAACCTGCCCGGCGCCATTGCCGCCTTCGAACGGGCGGTCCAGTTCGATGACGAACTCGAATACGACGAACCCGAGCCGCTGCCGTTTGCCGCGCGCCACTGGCTGGGTGCCGCGCAACTCGAAGCCGGCCAGTATGCCGAAGCCGAGCGAACCTATCGCGCCGATCTCGACGACCATCCGCACAACGGTTGGTCGCTCATCGGTCTCCAGCAGGCCCTCAAGGCCCAGGGCACAACCGACCCCGAGGTGGACAAGGACCTCGAGAAGAGCTGGGCACGGTCCGACCACTGGGTGCGCTTCTCGCGCTTCTGAATCGTCAGGCGACAACCCGACCGCACGAATCGTCGGCCCGGCCGGGTTGTCGCGTTGCCTTCCGCCTTCCGCCTTTTACCTTTTGCCTTTTGCCTTTTGCCTTTTGCCTTCCCCCGGACGATGGTAGCGTCG
>CAZZGM010000262.1:0-5147 GCA_964653955.1 uncultured Bifidobacteriaceae bacterium
GCGAGCCGCTGCGTCCTTCCGCGGCGGACGGATCGAACCACGACGCGGTGGCCGACCAGTACACGGTGCCGGCTGCACCGGGTTTCAGAATCTCCACGCGATTGACGCCTTCTTGCGCAGGCACCTCGAACATCACCGGATCCGGTGCCGTCATCTGCGCGGCCGTAAACGTGTGCCGTCCGGCGGTCTGACCGTTCACGCGCACTTCCACGTCGTAGTCGGCGGCGCCTTCGCCGCGCGCGCGCATGTAATCCAGCAGTCCATACACGGCCATCGCCGTTCGTTTCGTCGACCCCCAGTAGCCGCCGGATCGATTCACCAGCAGCCAGCGCACGGCCCGTTCCAGCACGGGGTTATCGGCGTCGCGCTGCACGAGTGCCTGCACGGCAAACGCCGTGGCTTCCACTGACGTGTCGATGGCATCGAACAGCAGGTCGTCGCGCTGTCCGGCCCACCACGACAGGTCGCCGCGCGTCTGCACTTCGTCCAGCAGCGTGGCGGCCAACTGGCTGGCACGGGCATCCTGACGTTCGTCGAGCAGCATCAGCAGCAACGCCCGGCCAAAGGCGCTCATGCGCGATCGTGCGCTCCACAGTTCCTCCAGCGCCTGCGCGTGGACGTAGGCAACCTCACCGTCCGCGCCATACGAAACGATGCGATCCTCGTCCGGCATGCTGCGCCGCATGACGTAGGCCATATAGGCCTTGAGGTCGGGTTCGGCGCGCGGGTAAGTGGCGTAGGCGCGCGCCAGCGAGCGGGCGCCGTTACTGATGCGGTAAGTCTCCACACGGATGCCGGCGCGGCGGGCTTCGTCGAGACCCCACACCGCATATGCGGTCATGAACGGATGGTTGCCATCCGACTTCCACCAGCCCCAGCCACCGTCATTGTGCTGGAGATCGCCAAGGCGGCGGAGCCCGGACGACACCTGACGGTCCAATGCCGACAGTCGTTCCGTGGGCGCCAGCTTCAGCTCCGTGAGCGCGCGCGTCACCAGCAGGTTGGGCAGGAAGCTCGAGAGCGTCTGCTCGGTGCAGCCGTAGGGATAGGATGTGAGGAAGTCCAGCGCCCCCAGCAGCGAACCGGCCATGGACGGTGCCACCGCCACGCGCACGGTGCGTCCGGCCACGTTCGCACTTGCCGGAATGCTGACGTCCGTCGTGGCGTTGCCGGCGCCTCTGACCGCGCCACTCGTGGCGTGTTCGCGCCGCAGGCCGAACGGCACCACGGGGACGGGCAGTTCCACCGCGTCGCGATCCGATTCGGTGCGCGCCGATGCGGTAATGGACGCGGCCCCCGGCGTGGGTGCCACGAAACGCCAGTCGTGACGTTGCTCGGCGCCGCTGGCCAGCACCACCTGGTCCACCGACGTGGCGGCGGCATCCTGCACGTCGAGCCCCGACACCTGCACATCCACGCTGGCGGTTCGCGTGGCATCGCGGTAGTTGTGGACGATGGTGGGCATGACCACTTCGTCGCCTTCGGTAAGGAACCGCGGTGTAATCACGCGGACGATGAGATCCTTTGTGGTGGTGGTGCGTGCGACCGTGACGCCCACGCGCGTGTCCGCCGTAACCGCGCGCGCCGTCAATCGCCAGGTGGTGAGCGCATCCGGATAGGTGACCGCCACGCGCGCCACGCCTTCGGCATCGGTGACGATATCGGGCATCCAGTAGATGGCGTCGGGGAAGTCCTTGCGGACTTCCGGCTGCTGTGGACGGTCGCCCTTGAAGTCGGCCAGCGTGAACGGCCGCCGTTTGCGGGAGGTCAGCTGCAGACGCTCGGTCCCCGAGTAGCCGGTGAAGTAGTACTCGCGCGAAAACGACGTGCCGACGCGTGAGTACTCACGACGATAGAAGAAGCGCGTGGGATCGGTGGTGTCGTCGGCGCGGACGGCAAACACGGCTTCGTCGATGACCGCCAGACTCAGTTGCGCGCGGACCGGCCGGTCCTCGTCGTCGGTCACGCGCAGCGTGAAGGCGCCGGGCTCGCCGGGCTTGGAGACCTCACGTTCGGGCGTGATGCTCACCTGCAGCGTGCGGCGGGTGGCGGGAACACTCAGCCGGCGTTCGGCGCGATGGAGGCGTCCGTCGCGCAGGTAGAGAAGGTTGACATAGATGTCGCCGACGTCGCTTTCGGTGATCGGTACCTGCAGGGGGGTGCCCGGCGTGGGACGCGCCACGCGATACCACGACACGTGCTGGCCTTCCTTCGTCACGAACACGGGGCCGTCCAGCGTTTCCCCACGCACGGCCAGCTGCGCGGTGCTGCCCGGCTGATAACTGCTGCGATCGGAAATCAGCTCGAGATAACGGTCGCCTTCATCGTCGGTCGTGTCTTCGCGGCCGGGTACCCACAGCCATGTCTGGTCGGCCACCTCGCGGTTGCCGGACGTTGACGTGGCTGTGATCCGGAAACTCCCGGAGGCGTCGCGCGGCAGGATGACATCAGTGGACGCGTAGCCGTCCTCGCCGGTGACGGTGGTCGTGGCGGTGACGTCCGTGGCTCGCGGCTCGTTGTAGCGGCCGTTGGGGTAGTCGAGTTGCTGCAGGACCAGCCGCACCGGCACACGAGCCTGCGGCGCGCCCGTGTAATCCACGGCCCGCACGCCGGCGCGCACCGTGTCGCCACCGCGGAACACGTAACGATCGAGCGATGTGCTGACGAGGAACGTGCCCCACGTCGCATGGACGACGGTGTTGCCGGATACCTCGCGGCTGCTGGCGTCGGTGACGCGTGCTTCGATGCGGGCGCTGTAGTCCTGTGCCCGCTCGTTTGGTGCCAGCGGAATACGGAGTTCGACCTGACCGTTGGCGTCGAGGCGGGCCTGGCCGCGGCGCGTCTGCGTGCCGCCATACCAGTAGGTGCGGCCTTCGCCGTCGACACTGTCGGTGTAGCGGAACGGTGAGTAGTAGGGCTGTTCGTTGACCGTCCACTCGAGGCGGCCGTTGGCGACCGGCTGGCCGAAGTAATAACGCGCGCGGATGTTCACCACCGCTTCGCGTCCCTGGGACACGAACCGTTCCGTAGGCGTGACCTCCACTTCGAACTCGGGCTTGCGATACTCCTGTACCTCGAATGCCGCCGTGGCCTGCGCATCACCGCTGTTGACACGCAGCGTGTAGGTGCCGAGTGCCGCTGTGGAGGGAACCGGGAACGAGGCGTTGATGGAGCCGAACGCATCGGTGCGAATGGTCTGGCGAAACAACACCTTGTCGTTGGCATCGCTGGCGACGAGTTCGGCGTCGGGCCGCCCGAATGGCGTCAGCGCGTCGCGTTCGCGCCAGCGGAGAATGGCCTTGACGTGGACGGACTGTCCCGGACGGTAGATGGGCTTGTCGGTGTAGACATATCCCAGCAACTCGCGCGTTGGCGGCGAGAACGTCCACGATCCCGGGTCCGTGGCGGCCACGTGTTCGCCGCAGCGCGCCAGGCCCACCACCTGATTGGTGTCGTCCGCCAGTTCGTCCGCAAAGACGCCGTCGGCGGCGGTTTCGCCTTGCGCGACCGCGGTGGCGCCCGACAGCAGTTGCACGTCGCAGCCGGCGGCCGGTTCACCCGTGAACCGGTTGGCGGCAAACAGCATCACCTGGCCGGGTGAGGCCTTACTGATCAGGCCGATGTCGCTCACCATCACCAGCGTGTAGGCACGCAGGCGTTCGTGGACGGCCTCCACCAGATAGAGGCCCGGTTCCGACACGTCCAGTGGAATGCGCCGGAACTCGGGATCGCGGTAGTTGGGCAGCAGCTCGCGCCACGAGGTGACGAGCTGATCGGGGTTGAGCAGCGGCACCTGCGCGAACGTGCTGACGTTGAGCTGCACACGCTGCGTGGTTTGCGCGCGGTCGTCGGCCACGCGCCGCTCGGTCCTGAAGTTGCGGCTCAGTTGTGCCCGGGCGATGCCGCGCATGGACGAGCGCTGGCGGCGCTTCCAGTCGGTGAGCCGTTCGAGCCAGGAGCGTTCCTGTGGAACCGCATACGACTCGCCGGTGCCGGACTGATGCGGATCCTCCAGCGCCGCGAAAAAGGCAAACGGATCGCGCACCTTATAGACACGGATGTCGAGTTGCGTGACGCGGCGGAACGTGAGGAAAAACGATGGCGACTCGCGCGTGGTGAAGGCCTGGCTGCTCGACAGCGAAAAGGCCGGGCGCGCGTCGGCCGCTTCGTCGGGGCTCTGGGCGTGCGCCGGCGCGGCCGCGGTGAGCAGCAGGAACAGCACGGCAATGCAGGAGGCCAGGTGCGTCATGGGGTGTCGAGAGCGAGCAGGCGGAAGACGCCGACGAAATGGGGATTGGCCGGCTCGGGCCGCCAGCGCGGTGCCGGATGTTCGCGCAGCACGGACAGGCGGGTCTTTCGCACCTCACCCGGTCCCTCATCGTCTGGCCCCGTGTGGTACACCACCCAGTCGCTGCCGTCGGGATCCAGGTGTGAAGGGCCGACGAACACCATCAGGTGATCCGGCTGTGTCTGTCCGGGCTGGTGGAAGTAGAGCAGATCGCCGGGACGTGCGGCCGCGGGCTGCCGGCTCACCAGCCGGCTGTTGAGCGTGATGAGCGTGCGCGCGTCGGCAAACTCGCCGTACTGCGCCGGGGCATCGCTGGTGCGAAACAGCGGCCAGCCGTCGGATGTGGCCGGAGGTGCCGAGCGGACGTCGGGGAACTGTGGTGCGAGCGGCAGCCGCACGCGGCGCCGCCATTCGGGCGTGTGCGCCCGCAGCGCTTCCCGGAAGGCAAAGCGGACCAGTGCGGCGCAGTCAATGACCTCGTCGGCCGGTGCGTCGAACTGCACGTCGGCCAGCAAGCGGAACCAGGCACGGAACGCGGCGCGGTCCGAATCGTCTGCCAGGCGCACCTGGGCCGAGGCCGGCACGGTGGCGGCCGTCAGCAGCAGCAACAGGCCCCATGCAGCCGGGGCCTTCGGCAGTCGGGAACACATCCGAGCAGGAAAACTGCGGTCAGTATAGGCGGCCACGGCGACGGGAACCAGTGCCGGGATGGGCGTTCGACGGCGTGTGTGGCGCGGTGCCGCGCAACGAGCGCTTCAGCAATCGACGAGACCGTCCACGAGTCCCGGAGTCGTGCCAGGCCGATTGTGCTGATCGAGCATCCGCCACGCGAGTGGCTGAGGGGCTAGAGCCGGATGAC
>CAZZGM010000263.1:0-3892 GCA_964653955.1 uncultured Bifidobacteriaceae bacterium
GGAAGTACGGCCGCGAAAACGTCTCGCAGATCATCACCTTCGGCACGATGAAGGCAAAGGCCGTCATCCGCGACGTTGGCCGGGCCATGGACATGCCGTACGCCGAAGTGGACCGGATTGCCAAGCAGATTCCGGCCGCGCTCGACATGACGCTCCAGAAGGCGCTGACCGAAAATCCGGTCCTCAAGCAGATGCGCGACCAGGACTCGCGCGTGAAGGACGTGCTGGAAATGGGGCAGCGCCTCGAAGGCATGTCCCGCAACGCCGGCGTGCACGCGGCCGGCGTGGTCATCGCCCCCGGACCGATTACCGACTACGCGCCGCTCTACAAGAGCAACCGCGACGAAATCACGACCCAGTGGGCCATGAAGGAGGTCGAACGCGTCGGCCTGCTCAAGATGGACTTCCTGGGCCTGAGCACGCTGACGCTCATCCAGGACGCGCTGGCCGAAATCCGCCGCACCGAAGGCATCGACCTCGACATCGACGGCATCCCCCTGGACGATGAGAAGACGTATCAGCTGTTCGTCGACGGACAGACCTACGGCATCTTCCAGTTCGAAAGCTCGGGGATGCGCGAGATTCTGCGCAAGGCCAAACCACAGCGGCTCGACGACCTCATCGCGATGAACGCGCTCTACCGGCCCGGCCCGCTCAAGGGCGGCATGGTGGACGACTTCATCAACCGCAAGGCCGGACGCAGCGAGGTGAAGTACGAGCTGCCGCAGCTGGCACCCATTCTCGCGGACACGTACGGCGTCATCGCCTATCAGGAGCAGGTGATGCGCATTGCGGCCGTGCTGGCCGGCTTCACCATGGGCCAGTCCGACGTGCTGCGCAAGGCCATGGGGAAGAAGGACCCCAAGGTCATGGCCAAGCAGCGCGAGGCCTTCCTGGAAGGCGCCCGCGCCAATAACGTCAACGAGAAAAAAGCCGCGAAAATTTTCGAGCTGCTCGAGTTCTTTGCCGGGTACGGGTTCAACAAGTCGCACTCGACGGCCTATGCGTATCTGGCCTACCAGACGGCGTACCTGAAGGCCAACTATCCGAAACACTTCGCGGCGGCCCTGCTCACCATCGAAGCGGCCAACACCGACAAGCTGGCGCTGTACATCGGCGAGTGCCGCGATCGCGGCATTGCCGTGCTGCCGCCGGATCTCAACCAGAGCCAGTTGCACTTCACGGTGGTGCCCGAAGGCGTCCGTTTCGGCCTCACCGCCATCAAGGGGCTCGGCGAAGGCGCCATCCGTTCCATCCTCGACGTGCGCGCGGCCGTGGGGCGCATCACCTCGCTCCACCAGCTCTGCGAGTCGCTCGACCTGCGTCTCGCCAACAAGCGCGTCTTCGAAGCGCTGGTGAAATCCGGCGCCTGCGACACGCTGATCCCCCAGGGCGTCTCCCTGGCGGCCGGCCGGGCCGTGCTGTTTGCCACCATTGACGCCGCCGTCGAGCACGGCAGCCGGACGCAGCGCGACCGCAGCCTCGGTCAGTCGTCGCTGTTCGGCGGTGGAGAGGAGGCGGGCGGCGTCGATCTGATTCGGCTGCCCGACGCCACGCCGTGGGCCGACATGGATCTCCTCGGCTACGAGAAAGAGGCGCTGGGGCTCTACCTGAGTGGCCATCCCATCGACCGGCACGCCGACGACCTGCGCGCGTTCGGCGCGCGGACGGTAGGGGACCTCACGCTCGGCGATCTGCCGCCATCCACCGACGGCTCACCGGGACGCCTGCTGGTGGAAGATGCCCATGTCGGCGGCATCGTCTCGGGCCTGCGCCCGCTCAAGACCAGGAAGGGCGACCCGATGTGCGTCTTCTCGCTCGAAGATCACCAGGGCAGCGTCGAAGTGGTGGTGTTTCCCGAGACCTACGCGAAGTACCGGGCCGCGTGCGAGAACGGCGCGCTGCTGCTGGTGCGCGGCAAGTTCGAACGCGACGAAGAATCATCGCGCCTGCAGGCCACCGAGGTGCTGCCGCTGGCGCAGCTTCGTGAGCGATTGTCGCGCGGCGTCCGGATTCGCCTGCCCGCCGACACGTCCCGTGAGACCATCGGACGCCTGTGGGATGTGGTGGCGGCCTATCGAGGCGACCGGCCCCTGGCCATCGAGGTCACGCTCAACGGCGGCGCCGCGCGCACCGTGGTCAGAATGGATATCAACGCGGCCATTCGTGTCCGCCCGTCGGAACAATTCGTGTCGGCCGTGGAGCAGATCTGCGGCGCGGGCACGGTCATGGTGCACTGACATGGCAGACCTGCTCGAGTTCGAAGAACCCATCGGCATCCTCCTGAAAGAGGTCCAGGCCCTCTCGATGTTGCCGGCCACCGACGACCGCAACCGCGAGATTGCCCGGCTCGAGAAGCGGATTGCGTCCATCCGCGGCGAGCTGTACAAGAACCTCACCGCCTGGCAGCGTGTGCTGGTGGCGCGTCATCCGGCGCGGCCCACCACGCTCGACTACGTGGAGCAACTGTTCACCGATTTCGTGGAATTGCACGGTGACCGGCGGTTCGCCGACGACCACGCCATCGTCTCGGGGATGGCCGACTATCACGGCCGGCCGGTGCTGGTGGTCGGTCACCAGAAGGGCAGCGACACCAAGCAGAAGATCTACCGGAACTTCGGCTATGCGCGGCCCGAGGGCTACCGCAAGGCCCTGCGCCTGATGGAAATGGCCGAGAAGTTCAGCCGGCCCATCATCTGTTTCGTGGATACGCCCGCGGCCTACCCGGGCATCGAGTCCGAAGAACGCGGCGTGGCCGAGGCCATTGCGCTCAACCTGCGCGAGATGGCCGTGCTCGACGTCCCGATTGTCGTGGTGGTGCACGGCGAGGGCGGCAGCGGCGGCGCGCTGGGCATTGCCATTGGCGACCGCGTGCTGATGCACGAGTTTGCCATCTACAGCGTCATCCCGCCGGAAGGCTGCGCCGCCATCCTGTGGCGCGACGCCAACAAGAAGATGGATGCGGCCGAAGCGCTCAAGATCACCGCGCCCGACCTGCTGAAGCTGGGAATCATCGACGAAATCGTCTCGGAGCCGGTCGGTGGTGCCCACACGGATCCGCGACAGGCGATGGCGCTGCTCGACGTCGCTCTCGACCGTACGCTGGCGGAAGTGTCGGCCATGGACTCCGAAACCCGTCTGGAGGCGCGCTACCAGAAGTTCCGCGCCATGGGCCAGATTGGCATCGAGCACCCGGCCTGATGGCCACCATTCCGCGCATCTGGCACACGCACGCGTGTGAGCCCGGCCACGTGGAGGGGCTGGCGCGCGAGCTTGGCGTATCGGACGTCACCGCGCGGCTGCTGGCCATCCGCGGCCTGCACGATCCCGACGAGGCCCGCCGATTCCTCACGCCCTCACTGGATCAGTTGCTGGACCCGTTTGGCCTGGCCGACATGGAACGTGCCGTCGTTCGCCTGGAGCAGGCCATTGCCGCCCGCGAACGAATTGCGGTGCACGGCGACTACGACGTCGACGGCATCACCTCCACCGTCATCCTGCGGCGCACGCTGGAACTGCTGGGCGGTGACGTCACCCATTTCGTCCCGGAACGCCTGCGCGACGGCTACGGTTTGCAGCCGGCCACCTTCGATCGCCTGAAGGCGGCGGGCGTGCAGGTGGTGGTGTCGGTGGACTGCGGCATCCGCGGCGCCGAGGCAGCACGCCACGCGCAGTCCCTCGGCATCGATCTGATCATCACGGACCATCACGAGCCCGACGAAGAGCTGCCGGACGCCGTGGCCGTGGTCAATCCCAAGCGTCACGACTGCACCTATGCCGACAAGCACCTCGCCGGTGTCGGCGTGGCGCTGAAGCTCGTCCAGGCGCTGTGCACGCGCGCCGGGCGCGCGCACTGGGTGCCCGGATTCGTCAAGGTGGCGGCCATTGGTAC
>CAZZGM010000263.1:3902-5128 GCA_964653955.1 uncultured Bifidobacteriaceae bacterium
CTGGACGCCTGCAGTCTGACGGGCAAGACCATCGACAGCTATCACATCTCGTTCATGCTCGCGCCGCGCATCAACGCCGCCGGGCGCATGAGCACGCCCGACATTGCCGCACGCCTGCTGCTGGCCTCCGACGAAGGCATGGTTGCCGAAGCACGCGACCTGGCCGAACAGCTCGAAACCGAAAACACGCGCCGGCGTACGGAAGAGCAGGAAATTGTCACCCGCGCCCGGAAAATCGTCGATACCGATCCCGAAGTCGGGGCGCGCAGCGTGCTGGTGGTGGCCGGCGAAGGCTGGCACCGCGGCGTCATCGGCATTGTCGCGTCGAAACTCGTGGACGCCTACTACCGTCCCGCCATCGTGCTGTCCATCGAGGACGGCGTGGCTCACGGGTCGTGCCGCAGCATTCCCGGGTTCGACATGCTGGCCGCGCTGGAGTCGTGTGCGCCGATGCTGTCGCGGTTTGGCGGGCACCGGCAGGCGGCCGGGCTGCAACTCGAGGCGGCGCGGATTCGCGAGTTCCGTCAGGCCGTGGCAGCGCATGCCGACGAGCGGCTCGAACCCGACGATCTTCGCCCGCGGCTCTACCTCGATGGCCCGCTGGCGTTTGGCGCCATCACGGACCGCGTCGTGGCTGAACTGGCGCAGCTCGCGCCGTTTGGCGCCGCCAATCCCAAGCCGAAGTTCCACACCAGCCCGGTCGCGGTGGTCGACGGCCCCCGGCGCCTCAAGGACCGCCACCTGAAGATGACCTTCAGGCAGGATGGCCGGTTGTTGCGCGGCATCCAGTGGAACGGCGCGGAGCGCGAAGCCGACCTCGCCGCCCGGAAGGACGGCGTAGAGCTGGCCTACACGCTGGAAGAGAACGAGTTCCGCGGTGAGCGTTATCTGGAACTGCGCGTCGAGGACTTCCGTACGCCCGACACGTCTGCCTGACGGGCACCCACGCCGGCGGCCTGGTTCCGGACGCCGCGCATCTGGTACCTCCTTTGCCGCGACACCCGCACGGCCGAGGATCTGTCGCCGTGAGGGCGTGGCTCGGCTGGTACAATTGGTGAATCCATGTGGCGCAAGCGCCTGCGGCTGGCAGTGGCCGTCATCGGTCTCGGGGTAGCAGCAGCCGTGCTCTTCGCACTGCGGCCGCGCGAAACCCGTGCGCCCGTCATCCCCATCGAACGGGTCGATCCGGCGGCATTCGAGCGGACCGACGGCGAGCAGGCCCCGGC
>CAZZGM010000264.1:0-5116 GCA_964653955.1 uncultured Bifidobacteriaceae bacterium
ATCCCGCGCTGCGCGACGAGGTGGTGGCGCGCGTCGACAGGCTGGCGCTGCCGTCCTATACCGGCTTCGTGATGCCGAAGCTCGAGCCCGTCCACGACGCGTCGGGTGCGATCATTGACGTGGCCATTTCGCATCCCTGCGACCTTACCGCTCAGATGCTGGAGTACTCATGCGGACAGCCGTCCTGATTGTCAGCCTGCTGGTGCCCGGGTGGGCGCTGGCCCAGCCGGGAGTGTCGGCCGAGGCGCGCGCGGCCGCCATCGACATGATGCTGCAGGGTGAGGACGCGCGTGACGCGGACCTCATCCGGAAAGCCATGTCCGGCGGCGCCGAGCGGCGGCGCGGCATTCGGGCGCTGGGCCGCCTGGAGCAGCCGGAGCTGATCCGGTTCGTCGCGCCGGCTCTTGGCGATGCCGTGGGCATCCGCGCCGAGGCAGCGTGGGCGCTGGCGCAACTGGCGCGGACGCCGGAGGCGGTGGAGCTGGTGCAGGGCCTGCTCATCGAGCGGGCGGAAACGGATGCGGGCAACGGCTTGTGGGAAGTGTGGGGCGAACTGGCTGCCGCGCTCGGACGGCTTCCCTATACGACCGCCGATCAGGTCGCGCGCACCGAAACGCTGCTCGTCGAACACCTGCCGTCACCGGAATCCTTCACCGAACCCGAAACGCCAGCCATCGTTGGTGCCGTCCGCGGGCTCGAAGCCATGACGCGTATCAGCCGGACGGTGGCGCCACTGCAGCCGCGAACGTGGGACCGCCTGCGCTGGTCGGCAACCGCTCAGCGGACGCCGGCCGATCCGCGCTCGAGCTGGATTCGCCGGGCGGCCATGGCGGCGCTCGTCAGCGGCAACGAAGCCACGCTGTCCATCATCGAGCGCGCTCTTGCCGATCGCGACAGCGAAGTACGCCGCCTTGGCGTCAGCGCTGCCGGGTCGGACATGGAGCTGGCGGAGCGTGACGAGATCCTGCGGCGCGCCTTGAAGGATCCCGACGCGCAGGTACGTTACGAAGCACTGAGGGCCTGGGGGCGGCGTCTGCAGTCCACATCGTGTGGTCCCATCCGCGAGGCGCTGAAGGATGCCAACGCACACGTCAGGCTGCAGGCCATCGACCTGCTGGGCGGGAGCTGTCCTGACGGCGCAGCGGTGCCCGGCGAACTCGCTGCCCTGGCCGACACCCTGTCATCCGATGCGGGCGCCTGGCACGAACCCGCCCACGCCATCGTCTCGCTGGCCCGGCTTGCGCCGGAGCGCGCGAAAGCGCTGTTGCCGCGGTTCGTGGAACATCCCACCTGGCAGGTGCGGATGTACGCTGCGCGCGCGGCCCGGGCGCTTGGCGATGCCGGCACGTTGACGAAACTCGGAGGCGACGCGCAGGACAACGTGCGCGAGGCGGCGTTGTCCGGCCTGGTCGAGTCGAAGAGCCGCGAGGCCGTGGCCGTTGCGCTCGACGCGCTGACACGTCCTGATTACCAGCTCGTGATGACGGCCGCACGCGCCTTTCAGAACCCCTCGGATGCAGGGCGCGCAGTCCCGGCGCTGGTGAATGCGCTGGCGCGCATCACGAAAGAACAGAAGGACACGTCGCGCGATCCGCGCATGGCCATCCTCGAACGTCTCCAGGTGCTGGGCAGCAAGGCACAGGCGTCGGCGCTCGAACCGTACCTGACGGACTTCGACGCGCGCGTGGCTGCGAAGGCGGCCGAAATCCTGGAGGAATGGACCGGCACGGCCCGCACGCCCGAGCCGCGTCCTCTTGCTGCTCCAGCGGTATCGCTCGACGATGTCGAGTCGTTTCGCGGAAGGCGGCTGCGTGTGACGATGGCGGGGAGAGGCGCGTTCGAGATTGCGCTGGATGTGGATCAGGCGCCGTTGACGGCCGTGCACATTGCGCGGCGCGCTGGTGAAGGGTATTACAACGGCCTCACGTTCCATCGCGTGGCGCCGAACTTCGTCATCCAGGGCGGCAGTCCCGGCGCCAACGAGTATGCCGGCGATGCCCTCTACATGCGCGACGAGGTAGGCCTCCATCGCCGCGCGACCGTGGGTATTTCCACGCGCGGGCGCGATACGGGCGATGCGCAGATGTTCGTGAACCTCGTGGATTCGCCGCGGCTGGATCACACCTACACCGTGTTCGGTACGGTGGTGTCGGGCATGGACGTCGTGGACGCCGTGCTCGAGGGTGACGTGATTGAGCGTGTGGAAGTGGTTGGCCCCTGACCCGTTGACCTGCTGCTGCGTATGATTTCGTCGCGACTGCCGCGGGACCTGGCGCCCAACCGTGTGTCCCGCGCCGTGGAGCACTGCCGCGCGTCCGGCCGGCCGCTCGTCGATCTCACGTTGTCCAATCCGACACGAGCCGGGTTTCACTATCCGGACGATCTGCTCCAGCCGCTGGCTGATGCGGCTGCGCTCCAATACGAGCCACAGGCACTGGGCCTGCCCGCGGCACGCGAGGCCGTGTCCCGCGAGTACGCGCGGCAGGGCCTGCAGATCGACGCTTCGCGAATTGCACTGACATCCAGCACCAGCGAAGCCTACGCGCTGCTGTTCAAGCTGTTCTGCAATCCGGGCGATGTGGTGCTGGTGCCGCAGCCCAGCTATCCGCTGTTCGAGCACCTGACGCGGCTGGAGGCCGTGGAGATTGCTCCATACCGGCTCGAGTATCACGGCACGTGGCGCATCGACATCGAATCGGTCCGTCACGCGTTGACATCTCGCGCGCGGATGCTGCTGGTGGTGTCGCCCAACAACCCCACCGGGTCGTGCCTGCATCGTGACGACCTTGCCGCGCTGGTGGACATCTGCACCGCGCATGGCCTGCCGCTGGTGGGAGACGAGGTGTTTGCGGACTACCGGCTCGATCCGGCGACTGGTGCAGTGCCGGTGCTGTCGCAGGACGAGGTGCTCACCTGTTCCCTGGGTGGACTGTCGAAGTCCGCGGCGTTGCCGCAGGTGAAGCTTGGCTGGATTGCCTGGGGCGGGCCTCCGGCGGTAGTGGCCGAGGCATTGCACGCGTTCGAGATCGTGGCGGACAGTTATTTGTCGGTGTCCACGCCGGTGCAGGTGGCGGCGCCGGCGCTCATCGAGCGTGGTGGTGGTGTGCGCCAGCAGGTGCAGGAGCGGATCCGGCGGAATCTCGAGGCGCTGCGGCACATGTGCGACGCGCATCCGTCCACGACGCTGCTGCGCGTAGAGGGTGGGTGGTCCGCGGTGGTGCGGGTGCCCGCGGTGTGCAGCGAGGACGATCTGGTGGTGACTCTCGTGGAACAGGACGGCGTGGTCGTGCATCCGGGCTACTTCTTCGACTTTCCGAAGGAAGCGTTTCTGGTCCCGAGTCTTCTGGCCGAGCCCGAGGCCTTCGACGCCGGCATGGCCCGCGTCCTGGCGCGTGTGAGCGGAGCGGCGTGATGAAGAGAGCCAGCGGCATCAGCGTGCCCCTGTTTTCGCTGGGCACCACACGCAGTTGGGGTGTGGGTGAATATCCGGACCTCGTGCCGTTTGCGCGGTGGGCACTCGAAGCCGGTCAGTCGCTCGTGCAGATTCTGCCCGTGATGGAGCTGCCACTCGATGAGCGGTCGCCCTATTCGGCGCTCACGTCGTTCGCGCTGGATCCCACCTGCATTGCCGTGCCGGACGTGCCGGAGTTTGCCGCGCTTGGCGGCGAGTCAGCACTGTCGCCAGAGGATCGCGACCTGCTGAATGCGGTCCGCCGGTCCTCGTCCGTGCAATGGTTCGACATCCGGGATCTCAAACATCGCTGGCTGCGGCGTGTCTGGGACGTGTTCGATGTGGCCGAGCGCCGGGCGCCATCACCGCGCGGGGCGGCGTTTGCGGCGTTCTGCCGCGAACAGGCCTGGTGGCTCGACGACTACGCGGTATTTCGCGCGCTGCTGGACTCGCAGCGGAACCGTGCGTGGTGGGACTGGCCCGCGGACGTGCGGCATCCGACGGCGGCGGTCGTGGCGCGCGTCGAGGCCACGCAGCGGGGTGAGGTGGCTTACCGCCGTTTCCTGCAGTGGATTGCGCACGGCCAGTGGCACCAGGCACGCGAGCGGGCCCGCCCCGTACGTGTGCTCGGCGACCTGCCGTTCATGATCAGCGGCAACAGTGCTGATGTGTGGCGGGAGCAGGCCACCTTCCGCCTGGACGCCACGGTGGGCGCACCACCGGACGCTTTTGCGGAGGACGGTCAGGACTGGGGGCTGCCGGCGTGGCGGTGGCGGACCATGGCCGAGACGGATTTTGCGTGGATGCGGCGCCGTGCCCGCCGGCACGCCGAGCTGTTCGATGGTTTTCGCATCGATCACCTCGTGGGGCTCTATCGTGCCTGGATTCGTCCGGCCGATCGGACGCAGGCGCCGTTTTTCGATCCGGACGACCAGGTGGCACAGCAGCAGCTTGGTGAAGCGCTCGTGCGCGTTTTCACGGCGACGGGGGCCGAGGTCATTGCCGAAGACCTCGGCACGGTTCCGGATTTCGTTCGCGCGTCCATCACCGCGCTGGGCGTCCCCGGCTTCAAGGTGATTCGGTGGGAACGTGAATGGGATGTGCCGGGGCAGCCGCCGGTGCCCCCGGAGCGTTTCCCCGAGTTGTCGGTGGCCACCACGGGCACGCACGACATCGATCCGCTGGCGGCGGAGATGCCGTCGGCCGAAGTGCACGCGGCCGTGGCGGAACTGCTGCGGGCCGGTTCCTATCTGTCGCTGGTGCCGCTGCAGGACGTGTTTGCCTGGCCGGCTCGTATCAACATCCCCAGCGTGGTGAACGACGCAAACTGGACCTGGCGCGTCCCGCGGCCTGTGGACACCTGGGACGCCTGGCCCGAAGCCGTGTCGGCGCAACGCCGCCTGGCGCACGACACGCGCGCCGCCGGCCGCTGAGCGCGGGCGGGCTACCTCATACGCTGGAGGTCGGCCTCCGCCGCGATATATCCGAAGGCGTTCCAGCCTGCGCCTGACGTCACCTTCTCGAACACCGCGCGGGCCTGGGCGGTGTCGCCGGTCACGAAGTAGTAGTTGCCGACGCCGTAACCCTGCGTCGCAATCGTCGTATCGTCGGCCGTGGCGGTGTCGAGCAGCGCTTCCGGTTTTTCGAGGCCCTTGTACATCAGCA
>CAZZGM010000265.1:0-5109 GCA_964653955.1 uncultured Bifidobacteriaceae bacterium
GGGACCATCCACGGTTGGCGACATCGTGGCCGCACTCGACGGACAGTTTGCGCTCGACATGGTCTGGGAAACGCTGGGCGAGCTGTACCGTGCGCGTGCCGTGATCGAGGCGGCCGCTCCTGTGCGGCCATCCCCGGTGATTCCGCTCACCGTCATCCCGTTGCAGACGCTGGTGGTGAACGTCACCAACCAGTGCAATCTCAGTTGCGAGTACTGCTACGAATACGGCGAAGATCGCATTGTCGATACCGAAAACGGTCAGCAGCCGAAGTTCATGACCGAAGACACCGCGCGGCAGGCCATCGACCTGGCGCTGCGTGAAAGCGGGGCGACCGCCATGGTGACGTTCTTCGGCGGCGAAACACTGATGAACTTCCCGGTGCTGAAGAAGACGGTGGCCTACGCGCGTGAGCAGGCGAAGGCGATGGGCAAGGACATCGACTTCAGCCTCACGACCAATGCCACGCTGCTGAAGCCGGACGTCATCGAGTTCCTCGCCGACGAACGTATCGGCGTCACCATCTCGATTGACGGTCCGCAGGAAATCCAGGATCGCTTCCGCGTGTTCCAGAACGGCAAGGGGAGTTACGACCTGGTGGCGCCGAAGATCAAGGCGCTGCTGGCGCGTCACCGGACGCGGCCCATTGGCGCGCGTGTGACGCTGACACGCCAGACATTGGACGTGCAGACGATTTACCGCCATCTGCATGACGACATGGGCTTCTGGGAAGTGGGCTTCGCGCCGGTGACGACGGCGCCGCAGCGTGGGCATGCCCTTACGGGTGAAGGTTTCGATGGACTGCTGGCGCAGTTCCGCGCACTGGCGCAGGACTTCCTGCAGGCGTCGCTCGAGAACCGCCATCATGGTTTCTCGAACGTGCGCGAGACGCTGCAGGAAATCCATCAGGGGCACGCCAAGGCCTACCCCTGTGGTGCCG
Organism: uncultured Bifidobacteriaceae bacterium; assembly: GCA_964653955.1. Classification (GTDB taxonomy): domain Bacteria; phylum Acidobacteriota; class Vicinamibacteria; order Vicinamibacterales; family UBA2999; genus VFZN01. The sequence goes on from CAZZGM010000265.1 coordinate 939, forward strand.
GCATCGGCCTGCTGGGCGTGGCCACCGATGGCCAGGTGTCCCTGTGCCATCGTTTTGCCGGATCCGCCGGACACGCCTTTGGCAACCTGACCGACGGCATCGACCGCGCGAAGCAGCAGGCGTTTCTCGAGACACACCACATCAATCACAAGACCGACTGTCAGTCGTGCTGGGCGCGGCCCATCTGCGCCGGTGGCTGCTATCACGAAGCGCACACGCGGTATGGCACGACGACGGGACCAAACCTGCACTATTGCGAGTGGATTCGGGGCTGGACGCACACGTGCCTGGAAATTTACGGAGAGCTGGCGGTGAAGAACCCCGCGTTTCTCCGTCAGTTCGATGGAGCCGATGATGAAACATCTGAACGCCATTAATCGCAAGGCCCGGCGTGTCGAAATGGTGACCCGGGCGGATGACGCCGCCGGGACGCCCGCGCACGACGTCGTGGCACTGCAGCAGGGCGGGCAGCCACCGCAGCAGCCCGAGCCGCCGCATATCCCTCCGGGCTGTTCGCTGGTGTTCTCGCCTGGATGGGAGGCCGACCGCACGGGCGGCACGGCGGGGCTCTGCCAGCCGGTGGAGCGCGACCTGTTCGACTGCCACATGGGCTGCTTCTGGCCGGCACAGGTGCCGGACCAGTTGAATCATGCGCCCGACTGGACCGCCAAGTGCGCGGCCGCGCAGAAGGACTGGCGGAAGATCGACCTGGTGTTTCCAGGGTAGGCGGGTGACGGACGTCATGGCACATCCAACGGGAGCGGGTACCCGCCGAAGGACGCCGGGCAGGTGGCTGGTGGTGGCGTGTGCGGCGCTGGCCGTCGGCGCGATGTCGGCGGGGTTGCTGGCGCAGGCCAGGTCGAACCGGCCATCGCCGTCGGGCGGCAGCGGCCTGATGTACATCGGCACCTACGCCGGCGATATTCAGATTTTCGACGAGGCCACCGAGTCGCTGACCGGACGGATCGTCCTGAAAAACGGGATCCCGCGATCGCTCGTGCCGTCGCAGGACCGCACGCGCTTCTACGTGCTGGATTCGTCCTACGAGAAGATCGAAGTCGTGGACATTGCCTCGCGTTCCACGCTCGATACGTTTACGTTGAGCAGCGGCAACCGCCGCGTGCGCGTCATCAGCATGCAGGCCGATCCGCTCAACCGCTATCTCGTGCTGCTCACGCGCACCGCCACCAAGCTGGTGGATCGCTGGGAGATTGGTCCGCCCGTGCTCCAGCAGTTCGACCTGGCCACGAAGCAGATGGGGCGCACCATTCCGTGGCCGCGCGGTGAAGAGCGCGAGACGGTGAACCTCCGGTTTTCTCCGGACGGCAAGTTCCTGTACTTCTTTGGCGACGAGGTCATGGTCGTCGACGCCGAAACATTCGAAGAAGCCGGGACCTGGGCATTTGCGCAGCCGGCCGAAGCCGGTCTCGGGCGCGTGAGCCTCGGCCCCGTACACGATTTCTATGACACCCCCGGCTTTTTCACCGGCCTGTTCACGATGCAGGATCCGGTGCAGAAGCGCCGGATGATGGGCATCGGGCGCGTCGACCTCACGAAGCGCACCATCGACTTTTCGCCGCTGGGCCCCAGCGACAACGTGTCGTTCGCGCAGGCGCCGGATCGGAAGCGCGCCTACGGGATCAAGAGTGAGATTGGCCGCTACGAGTTCTGGACGTTCGATCTCGAACAGCCCGCCGTGGTGAGTCGGGGCGAGTTCGAGGGGCGGCCGCGCATGGGGCTGCGTGTGAGCTCGAACGGACGCCTGCTTTACATCTACGTGGCGGGCGCCACCATTGACGTGTACGACGCCAGCAGCTACGCCTACCTGCGTACGATCCAGATGAACGCGGACCAGACCACCGAGCTGTTTGTCGTGCCCGGCGGCGCGTCCAGCGCCGCGCGCTGAGGCGGCCGTGACCAACCGTCGCGCGGGCGGGGAACTGCGACGGGCATTCGTTTACCTTGCGCCCTACTGGCGCCGGCTTGTGCTGGTGATGGTCATCAGCCTCGTCAGCACAGTTCTGGCGCTGGTGATTCCCTACCTGACGAAAGGCCTCGTCGACGAGGCGCTGCTCGGCGGCGACCTTGGCACGCTGCAGCGTACCGTCGCGCTGTTTGCCGGGCTCGGCCTCGTCAGCTACGGTCTCAACGTCGTCAGTGGCCTGCGCTACACGCGTGTGTCGGCGGAAATCCTGTTCGACATGCGGCTGGACGTCTACCGGCACCTCCAGCGTCTCTCCCCGCGGTTCTACGCCCGCACGCGTCTGGGCGACATCGTCGCGCGCCTCAACAGCGACATTGGCGAAATCCAGCGTGTGGCCGCGGAAGCCGCGCTGGCGTGGGTGGGCAACATCCTGTTCCTGACGGGATGTGTCGCGATGATGGTGTGGCTCGACTGGCGGCTCACGCTGGTGACGGCCGCCATTATGCCGTTCAGTCTGGCCGCGCTGGTGTACTACCGCCGCCGGCTCGAGGCGCGCGTAGGTGTACTGCGGCAGGCGAGCGCGGATATCGGCAGCTTTCTCATCGAGACGCTCCAGGCGCACACGCTGGTGGCCACCTCCAACGCCGGTACGCGCGAGGTGGGCCGGTTTCGGCGGCTCAACGATCGGTTCATCGACGCGCTGATGGGGATGCAGCGCCTCAGCTATCTGGCGGGCGGGCTCCCTGGCCTCGTGCTGTCGCTGGGGGCTGCCGGCGTGTTGCTGTACGGAGGCTGGCGTATCGTGGCGGGGACGCTGACGCTGGGGACGTTTGCCGCGTTCGTCGCGTACCAGATGCGGGTGATGGCGCCCGTGCAGGCACTAATGGGGCTGTACACGGCCGTGGCGACGGCGCGCGTGTCGTGGCGGCGCGTGCTCGAACTGCTCGACGCGCCCGTGGACGTCGTGGAACGCGACGACGCGCACTCGCTGACGGAGGTGCGCGGCGCGCTGACGTTCGATCGCGTCTCACTGGTGACGGAGCGCGGTGTGACCGTGCTCGACGAGGCGAGCTTCGACGTGGCACCGGGCACGGCCGTGGCCATTGTCGGCGCCAGCGGCAGCGGCAAATCAACGATGGCGGCGCTGGTGCTGCGGTTGCTGGATCCGGACAGTGGCGTGGTGCGTCTGGACGGTCACGACCTGCGGGACCTGCGACTCTCAGATGTACGCCGGCACGTGACGCTGGTGGAGCAGGAGCCGACGCTGCTGCACGCGAGCATTGCCGAGAACCTGCAGTATGGGCTGGCTGCGCGAGACGAGGCCTGGGAAGCGGCTGGTGAAACGGGCGGAGCGAGGAGTCGTGAAGGGGCGGCGAGAGAGTCGGGCGAAGCAGCGACCGGCAAAGGGAAAGGCGGCCGCGCGGTGACGCCCGCCGAAGGTGTCGATGTCGACGCGGCCATGCGCCGTGCGGCGGCAGCGGCGGGTGTGGCGGCGTTCGTGGAAGGGTTGCCGCAGGGATACGACACGGTCGTGGGCGAACGCGGCTGGCAGCTGTCCGCTGGCGAGCGGCAGCGGCTGGCACTCGCGCGCGCGTTTCTGGCGAACCCCGCCGTGCTGGTCCTCGACGAGCCAACGGCCGCGCTCGACCCCGTATCGGAGCGCGCCGTCGTGGAAGGGTATCGCGCCGTGATGCGCGGACGAACGACGCTCATCATCTCGCATCGCCGCGAGGTGGCACTGGCCGCCGATCGGGTCATTGTGCTGGACGGTGCACGTGTGGCGCAGGTGGGCGCCCCTCACGAGTTGCTGGACGTGCCCGGACCGTTCGCGCGGCTGTTTGGTGCCACGGCGCCCGTGGCTGGCGCGTGATGGTGGTGGCGTGAACGTGCGACCAGGACTACTGGATAAGACCACACTGGCGCTGCGCACCGGCGCTGGCGTGCGCGTGGTGATTGTCGACAGCGGCGTGCACGCACGGCATCCGCATGTGGGTGGTGTGGCCGGCGGCGTGGGCATCGGGATGCACGGTGCCATCGACGATGACTACACCGACACGCTCGGACACGGAACGGCGGTCACGGCCGTTGTTCGTGAGAAGGCGCCGGCAGCGGAGATCCTCGTCGCGCGCGTCTTCAACGGGCGTCTCGAGACTACCGTGACGGCGCTGGCGGCGGCGGTGCGCTGGGCGGTCGGGGCACGCGCGCATCTCATCAATCTGTCGCTGGGCACCGCCGACGAAGCTCACA
>CAZZGM010000266.1:0-5095 GCA_964653955.1 uncultured Bifidobacteriaceae bacterium
AGGGCACGGGCGCGGTGTCGTGGCTCGACTACGCGTTCCGCCTGATGTACCTGCCCATCGGACTGTTCGGTGTGTCGGTCGCCACGGCGTCCACGCCCGCCGTATCGCGGCTGATCGCGGCCGGCGCCACCGGGCAGGTGCGGTCCACAGTGGCCCACGCCATCAGCCTGATGCTGCTGCTCAACGTTCCGGCCACGGTCGGCCTCATCGTCCTGGCCGAGCCCATCGTCCGCCTCATCCTCGAGCGCGGCAGCTTCACCGCGGCGGATACGATAGCCACGGCCGCGGCACTGCGGTTCTACGCGGTGGGCCTGCTCGGTTATTCGGTGGTGCGCATCGTGTCGCCCATCTTCTACGCGCTGGGGCGCAGCCGGACGCCTGTCATGGTGAGCATGGCGTCGGTGGTGGTGAACGTGGCGCTCAACCTGGCGCTCGTGCGCGTGATGGGCTACCGCGGGCTGGCCCTCGGCACGTCCATCACTGCGCTGCTGAATGCCGGCACGCAGCTGGCGCTGCTGCGCCGCGAACTGCAGGGCGTGGAGATGCCGGCCATCCTGTCCACGTTCCTGCGCGTGGCCGTGGCATCGGCCCTGATGGGCGCCGTGGCCGGGAGCACGCACGAACTGATGCAGACGTGGTGGCCGGGGGGCACGCTGTGGATGCAGCTGGTCCGGCTGTCGGCCAGCATCGGGCTTGGCGTGATGACACTCGCGGCTGGCGCCTGGGTGCTGCGAATTCCAGAGTTTGGCGAAGCGGTGACAATGGTGCGGCGGCGGCTGGGACGGCGGTCATGATCAAGCGTGGCTGGTTCGGCCTCGACGATCGCATCTGGAAAGTGGCGTCCACGCATCTCGTGGTGGATGCCTACAACAACCTCTATGCTCCGCTGCTGCCGCTGCTCATTCCGCACCTGAATCTTTCGCTGGCAGCCGTCGGCACGCTGGCCATGTGTTTCCAGATGGCCAATTCCGTTTCGCAGCTCGCGTTTGGCACGCTGGCCGATCGCTGGCGGCCGCGTGTACTCGTCATCGGTGGTCCACTGCTGTCGGTGACGGTCCTCAGCTTTCTCGGGCTGTCGACATCGGCGGTCATGCTGGGCACCATCCTGGTGCTGGGCGGCCTGGGAGGTGCGGCGTTTCATCCACCGGCGGCGGCGCTGGTGTACCGGCTGGCCGATCACCGGAAGGGTCTGGCCATGTCGGCTCACATCTCGAGTGGGTCACTGGGGTTCGCACTGGCGCCGCTGCTGTTCGTCCCGGTCGTGGCGCGGCTGGGCCTGTCGTGGACGCCGCTCATCATGCTGCCGGGACTCCTGGCACTGTCGTGGACCCTGCGTCAGGTGCCGCCCATGGCCCGTCCCGCCGCGCACGAACGTTCGGGCTGGTCGGCACTGCGTCCCGCGGCCGTGCCGCTGACGCTCATCTACTTCACCGTGGTGCTGCGCACCGCCACATCGTACGGCTTCATGACGTTTGCGCCGGCGCTGCTCACCAGCGGCGGACTGACCATCGACGAAACCAGCACGGCCATATTCATCTACCTGCTGGCCAGTGGCATCGGCGGATTTTTCGGCGGTCCGCTGTCGGACCGTTTCAGTGCGCGCGCCGTGATGGTGGTGACACTCGCGGCAGCGGTACCATTTCTGGCCCTGGCCCCGTGGTTGCCGCCGTGGGGGTTCACCGCCATGCTGGCCATCGGCGGCCTGCTGCTGCAGTCGACGCTGCCGGTGAGCGTGACCTTCGCGCAGAGCCTGGCGCGTGCGGGCGCGGCCACCGTGTCGTCGCTGATGATGGGCTTTGCCTGGGGCATGGGCAGCCTGGCTGTCCCCATCATCGGGCTCGCCGCCGACCGGTGGGGCATCAACACGGCGCTGCTGGTCCTTTCGACGTTGCCGCTCGTGTCCGCCGGCCTGGCCTGGGCGCTCCCCTCCGAAGCACCGGAACCGCCGGCCGCCGGCTCGTAGTACGATCCGCCCGTGGCGCGGTACGGTTCGACATCCTTTCAGTTCGGTCCCGGCGGCATCAGCCCGGCGGTCCGGATGCTCCTCATCACCAACGTCGCGGTGTGGCTGATCAACCTGATCGTCCCGGCCATGACGCTCGGGCTCGGCCTCTCGCCGAAAGCCGTCTTCACCGAGTTCGCCTGGTGGCAGCCGGTCACCTACATGTTCCTGCACGACACGCGCGGGTTCAGCCACATCCTCTTCAACATGCTCGCGCTGTGGATGTTCGGCACCGAACTGGAACGCACGTGGGGCACGCGCTTCTTCACGAAGTACTACTTCATCACCGGCATTGGCGCCGCGGCCACGACATTGCTGCTGGCGTTCTTCTCCGACGGCATCTACTACTCCCTCACGGTCGGCGCGTCGGGCGCCATCTACGGCCTGCTGCTCGCGTGGGCGATGTATTTCCCGAACCGCACCATCTACTTCTACTTTCTCTTCCCCATCCCGGCTCGCGTCTTCGTGATGATTGTCGGCGCCATCGCGTTTCTCTCATCGTTCGGCGGGCCGGGCGGCGGCATTGCCCACACCGCACACCTCGGCGGCCTCGTCATCGGCTACGTCTACCTGAAGTCGCTGCGGTCGCGTCCACTCGACGAACTGCGTTATCGCTGGCTCCGCTGGCGCATGGGCCGCGCCCGCAGCCGCTTCGACGTCCACGAGGGCGGGCGCCGCGATGACGATGAGTGGAAGCGGGAGTGGAAGAAGCATATCCACTGAGCGTTATTCGACTACGCACGGATCCGCGCGTCGAAACCCCACCATGATGGCCACGAGGTTTCCCGGCGCGGCATCGATGGCCGCGTTGTACTGCGCGGCGACGGTGTTGTAGGGCGAGCACGCACGCGCAATATCACCGGCCGCAGCGGCCACCTCCGCACCATGCGCGGCAAGTGCCGCATGATCGTCACCGGGCGGCTGTCCGTCGAGGGCGGTCACGACACGCTCGATGGCACCGGATAGTTCGGCCTCCGCGCGTCCCGCGCGGACCGGTCCACGCGCTTCCGCGGCGCGCGTGTGACATTCCTCAAGCGCCACCAGCGCGGCGTCATCGAATCCGCCGGCAGCGCGCACGGCAGACACGAACGGCGGCACGAGCGCGTGCCGCCGTTTCCGCTGCGCGTCCACCTGCTGCCAGTGATGCTTCACCTGTGCCCGCAGACGTACGAGACGGCCGTGCACGACCGCACCGGCCAATCCGATCAGGGCGAGCACGCCGATAGTGAACAGCACGCTCATCCCCGTTTGTCATTTCTTGTGAAAGTACGTATCCGTTCCATCCAGCCAGTCGTGGCGAATCGGACTGAAGATGTCCATCTCGAATGTGTCATCGAGGGCCTCGGCCTGATGCGGCACCCATGACGGAATGTGCAGCACCTCGCCTTCACGGACGGTGATTTCTTCCCCGTTGATGAGGAATTTCAGCGCCCCCTGGAAAACATAGGTCATCTGCTCACTCTCGTGCGAGTGCATGGGCACGAGCGCGCCGCGCTTGAGGTGGATGTGCGCGATCATCTCGCGCTCTCCCGTGATGAGCTTGCGCGAGATCATCTCGGTGACTTTTTCGTGAGGGATCTCGTCCCAGCGATGAAGGCGAACAGAGGGTGAATTCATGAGTAATCCTTGTGGAACGACGCGGAGTATAGCATCGGACCGGATGCTATAATTCCGCTCGTCATGAAGGCATCCACGCTGACGCCCCTCACCGACGCACGTACCGAAAAGGCACGTGTGCGCGATTGGGAAGGACTCACGCGCGACGACCTGTTGCGGGCTTACCGCACGATGCTGCTCTCGCGTCGCCTCGATGATAAGGAGATTCAGCTCAAGAACCAAAGTCGCATCTTTTTCCAGATCAGCGGCGCCGGTCACGAAGCGGTTCTCACCGCAACCGGCATGCACCTGAAAGCCGGATACGACTGGTTCTATCCGTACTATCGTGACCGCGCGTTGTGCCTCACGATCGGCATGACGCCGCTTGAGATGCTGCTGTCGGCCGTTGGCGCCCAGGACGATCCGAATTCGGGCGGGCGGCAGATGCCGTCGCACTGGGGCCACAAGGCACTCAACATCCCGTCGCAGGGCAGTCCCACCGGCACGCAGGCTCTGCAGGCCGTCGGCGCCGCCGAAGCGGGCATGCTCTACGCCACGCTCAAAGACATTCCCGCCCGCGAACAACAGTACGAAGACGACGAAGTCGTCTACATGTCGATTGGCGACGGCGCCACGAGCGAAGGCGAGTTCTGGGAAGCGCTCAACACCGCGTGCACGCGCATCACGCCCGTGCTCTTCATGGTCGAGGACAACGGCTACGCCATCTCGGTGCCCGTCGAGGTCCAGACGGCCGGCGGCGACGTCTCGAAACTCGTCGAATCGTTCCCGCACCTCAAGGTGTTCCGCTGCGACGGCACCGACTTCCTCGAAAGTTATCGAGTGGTTGGCGAAGCCGTGCGCTACATCCGCGAACAGCGCAAGCCGGCTCTGGTCCACGCGAAGGTCATCCGGCCCTACTCGCACTCGCTGTCGGACGATGAGCGGTTGTACAAGACGGCGGAGGAGCGCGAGCAGGAAGCCACGCGCGATCCGCTGACGCGCATGCGCGCGTTCCTCACCGACAACGGTCTGGCCACCGACGCCGACATCGAAGCCGTGAGCGCCGATGTCGACCGCGAAGTCCTCGAGGCCACCGACGCGGCACTGGCCGCGCCAAAGGCTCCGCCCGAAACGGCCGACTGGTACGTGTACTCGCCGGACGTGGATCCGACCTCATCGGCGTTTGAAACACCCGAAGAACCCACGGGCAAGCCCGATACGATGGTGGCCGCCATCAATCGCACGCTGAAAGCCGAGATGGCGCACAACCCCGCCATTGTGATGTTCGGCGAGGACGTCGCCGACGCCAGCCGCGAAGAAGTGCTGGACCGCGTGTCCGGCAAGGGTGGCGTGTTCAAGGTGACGCACGGCCTGCAGAAGGCGTTTGGCGGCGATCGCGTCTTCAACTCGCCGCTGGCCGAGGCCAACATCATCGGCCGCGCCGTCGGCATGGCCACACGCGGCATCAAGCCGGTAGTCGAAATCCAGTTCTTCGAC
>CAZZGM010000267.1:0-5079 GCA_964653955.1 uncultured Bifidobacteriaceae bacterium
GACGAGAGCACGGGCAAGTACGCCGTGCTCTCGTCGAGGATGAGCCCCATGGCCACACCGGCCACCGGTGCCTTCAGCGGCACGCCCGCGTCCATCATGGCCAGCGAACCGCCGCACACCGAGGCCATCGACGAGCTGCCGTTCGACTCGAGGATGTCCGAGACAATGCGCACCGTGTAGGGGAACTGATCTTCGGCGGGCACCATCGGCGTGAGCGCCCGTTCGGCCAGCGCGCCGTGGCCGACCTCGCGACGGCCGGGGCCGCGGAGGAAGCCGACTTCGCCGACCGAGAAGGGCGGGAAGTTGTAGTGGAGCATGAAGCGCTTCCACACTTCGCCGTCCACGCTCTCGATCTTCTGCTGGTCGTCTTCTGTGCCGAGGGTGGCCGTGACCAGGGCCTGCGTTTCGCCGCGCGTGAAGACCACCGAGCCGTGGGTACGGGGCAGCACGCCGGTTTCGATGGTGATCGGGCGGATTTCGTCGAAGCGGCGGCCGTCGAGGCGGATGCTGCGTTCGAGGATTTCGTCGCGCAGTACCTTCTCCTGCAGTTCCTTGAAGATGCTCTTCGCTTCGGACTTGCGCTGGACCTCGCCTTCGGGAATCGAGGCAATCAGCTCGTCCAGCACCTGGTCGACGCGATCGTAGTTCTCGATCTTGCCCTTGATGCGCATGGCCTCGCTGAGCGGCACCAGTACCTTCTCTTCGACCTCGCGATAGAACTCGTGGCCGATGGTGCGCTCGGGCTTCGGCAGCTTCGCGCGGCCGATCTGCGCCGCCATGGCGTCGATGGCATCGCAGAGCTGTGCAATGGCCTTGTGGGCTTCGGTGAGGGCAGTGAGCGCCTCTTCTTCGGTCACTTCCTTCGCGCCGGCTTCCACCATGACGATGCCGTCACGGCTGCCCGCCACCACCAGGTCGAGCCGGCTCTGGCGCCGCTGCTCGAACGAGGGGTTGATGATGTACTGCCCGTCGACCAGGCCGACGCGGACGCCCGCGATGGTCTTCTCGAAGGGCACTTCGGAGATGGCCAGCGCCGCCGACGCGCCCGTGATGGCCAGCACGTCCGAGTCGAACTCGGTGTCGGCCGACAGCACCATGGCAATGATCTGGGTTTCGTTGCGCCACCCGGTGGGGAACAGCGGGCGGATGGGCCGGTCGATGACGCGGCTGGTGAGCACTTCCTTTTCGGTCGGCTTGCCTTCGCGCTTGAAGAAGCCGCCGGGGATGCGGCCCGACGAGTACGCGTATTCGCGGTAGTCGACGGTGAGGGGCAGGAAATCGATGCCCTCGCGGGGCCGGCCCGAGTGGCAGGCGGTGACCAGGACCATCGTGTCGCCCATGCGGACGATGACCGACCCGTCAGCCTGGCGCGCCCATTTGCCGCTCTCGATGGTGAGGGCGCGGCCGCCCAGTGAAACTTCGCTTGTGTGCATAGGAACCCTCAGGGAGTTCCAAGCGCAGCGCCCACGGCACAGCGCCCGGGTTCCATGTGGACCATCGGACGCGGCATCCTGTGACTCCTGCGCTTCGAACTGTAAATCGCGACGGGTGAACTGACTACTTGCGGATGCCGAGGCGCTTGATGAGCTCGGCGTAGCGGTCGACATCCTTGCTCTTCAGGTAGTCGAGCAGGCGCCGGCGCTGGCCGACCAGCTTCAGCAGGCCACGCCGCGAGTGGTGATCCTTCGCGTGGGTCTTGAAGTGTTCGGTCAGATAGGTGATGCGTTCGCTGAGGAGGGCCACCTGGACTTCCGGTGAACCCGTATCGCTGGCGTGGGTCTTGTACTCGCCGATGAGCGAGACTTTCTTGTCTTTCGTCAGTGCCACTGTGCCTCCACGCACGGTCCAGACGCGGCAGCGCCGCGGCTCCAGATCGCCGTATGTGACGGTCGGAGCGACCGTCAAGAATCGTCAATGTTAGCCCAAAACGACGGACGGGTGCAAAAACCCCGCCCGCCCGGCCGGGATGGCCAGACCTACCAGACCGCCCTGTTCGTCCAGCAGACGCACCAGGCCGGGCACGGAGGCCCAGTCGCCGGGACAGGGCAGATCCGCGCCACAGCGCGCGCGGCGGGCCATGTCCGCGTCCAGGGCCATCGCCGGCACGTCCGGCAGCAGTTTCCCGGGAGGGATCATCCGCGCGGCGACGTCGGCTGGCGTGCCGGCCGCCAGCATTTCGACACTGACGGCCTGCTCCAGGTGGAACCGTCCGGACGCCGTTCGGCGCAGGGCGGTCATCACGGCACCCGTGCCGACGGCCTGCCCGAGGTCATGCACGAGCGAGCGGACATAAAAGCCGGACGACACCGTCATACGCAGCGATGCGGTGTCGCCGTCGAATGCCGTCAGCGAAAGGTCGTGGACCATCACCTCCGCGGGAGCGAGACGTCCCTCCAGGTCGGTGCCCTTTCGCGCCAGGGCATAGGCGCGCCGGCCCTCCAGCTTCTTGGCTGAGAAGGGCGGGGGGATCTGCTGTATCGCACCGCGGAAGCGGTCCAGTGCCGCTTCCACGGCCTCTCGTTCCGGCCGCGCATCAGTGTCGGACATGAGCGTGCCGGTGCGGTCGTAGCTGTCGGTGGTCTGGCCGAACCGCAGCGTGGCGTCGTACTGCTTTTCGTCGGCCACGAGGTACTGCACGAGGCGCGTGGCCGGGCCCACGGCCAGCACGAGCACGCCGGTGGCCATGGGGTCGAGCGTGCCGCAGTGCCCGATGCGCCGCTCGCTGAGCCTGCGGCGCACCAGCGAGACGATGTCGTGGGAGGTGGGGCCTTCGGGTTTGTCGACGACCAGAACGCCGGCGGTCATGCGCCGACGGCGTCGGTCAGCAGGCGGGCGAACGTGGCGTGCCCGTCGGCCTGCGACCCCTGCCAGCCGCATCCGGACGCGTTCACGTGTCCACCTCCGCCAAACGACCGGGCAATGACACCGGTATCGACGTGGCCCTTGGAGCGGAGGCTGATGCGCCAGTCGTCAGGCCCCATTTCCTTGAAGAAGGCCACGGCCTCGATTTCCTTGACCGACAGTGGGAAGTTGATGAGGCCTTCGGTGTCGTCGTAGGTGCCGCCCAGATCGTGGGCCATCTGGCGGGTGATGGTGAGCAGGGCGACACGTCCCTCCGCGTGCACGGTCATGGCATTCAGCACGGCGCCGAAGATGCGGACGCGTGCCAGCGAGTTGCTGTCGTAGTGTGTGCGCGCAATCCACTGCGGATCGGCGCCGGCCGCCACGGCCCGCGCCGCCAGTTCGTAGGTACGCGGCGTGAGGTGCGAGAAGCGGAACGATCCGGTATCGGTGAGGATGGCTAGATAGAGGTGCGTGGCGATGTCCGGTGTCAGGGCCACGCCAAGCCGGTCGATGAGCGTGAAGGCTTGCTCGCCGCAGGCCGCGGCCGTTTCGTCGACCCAGTTCACGGTGCCGTAGCCGGTGTTGCCCGGATGGTGGTCGATGTTGATGACCGGCGAACGGTCCAGTCCGGCCACGCCCGTGCGCGCCAGATCGCCGCACTCCATTACCAGCACGGCGTCGACGATGTCATCGACGGTGGTGGTCACGCGAACGCGGTCGACGTGCGGGAACGGCTGGAGGAATGGCGGCGGCACGTCATCCATCACCACCGTGGCCTGCTTGCCCATGGCCTCCAGTGCCAGTGCCATGGCCATGGCCGACCCGATGGCATCGCCGTCGGGCCGCTGGTGTGATGTGACCAGGAAGCGGCGGCCGTCATGGATCGCGGCCAGCAGCGCTTCCGGCGGACTATTGTGAGGGTTCATCCTTCTTGGTGTCCGGGGGCGGATCCACCAGTGCGTTGAGCTCGGGATGCTCCTCGCGTTCCTGGTGGAGGTCCTGGATGATGCGTTCGATACGATCCTGGGCGGCCACCGACTCGTCGTACTGGAACCGAATTTCCGGTGCCCGGCGCAGCGTGAGCCGCTGACTCAGGAGGTGACGCAGGTACGGTACCGTGCGTTCCAGTGCACGCGTGGTGTTGCGCCGTTCCGCCGCATCGCCCAGCGCGGTCCAGTAGACACGCGCCAGCGAGAGGTCGGCGGTCACCTTCACGCGTGTGATGGTGACCAGCCCGACGCCCGGATCGCTGACCTCGGTGGCCAGCATCTGGCTCAGCTCCTCGCGGATCTGTTCGGCAATACGTTCGACGCGATGTGAAAGCGCCATGTGAGGCCTCGTCGGCCAGACTGATGGGCTGATGGCGCCACTAGACCGTGGCGGCCACCCGTTCGATCTGGAACACCTCGATGATGTCGCCGACCTTGACGTCATTGAAGTTCTGCAGCCCGATACCACACTCGAAGCCGGTCTTCACCTCGGACACATCGTCCTTGAAGCGCTTGAGTGAAGCGAGCCGGCCTTCCCACACCACCACGTTGTCGCGCAGCAGCCGGGCCTGGGCGTCGCCCTGACGCGTGATGCGTCCGTCGCTGACCATGCAGCCGGCGATCGTACCAATCTTTGGCACCTTGAATGTCTCGCGCACCGACGCGGAGCCCAGCCGGACTTCGCGGGTGGTGGGTTCCAGCAGGCCAGCCATCGCCTTCTGGATTTCCTCGGTGACGTTGTAGATGACCGAGTGGCTGCGGATGTCCACCTTTTCGCGTTCGGCCACTTCCGCGGCGTTGCGATCGGGCCGCACGTTGAAGCCGATGATGATGGCGTTGGACGCCGTCGCCAGCAGTACGTCCGACTCGTTGATGGCGCCCACCGCCGAGTGGATGATCTTGACCTTCGTCTTCGCGTCCGACAGCTTGGCCAGCGAGTCGGCCAGCACTTCGGCCGAACCCTGCACGTCGGACTTGATGATGAGCGCCAGTTCCTTGACGCCGCCTTCGTTGAGCTGCTGCTGGAGCGACTCCAGTGTGAAGCGGCTGCCCTTGGCACCGAGCGCCTTTTCCTTGGCCTGGGCCTGACGGAACGTCGCAATCTGACGGGCCTTGGCCGGGTCGGCCACGGCCTGGAATGGCTCGCCGGGCGAGGGCAGGGCCTCGAGGCCGAGCAGTTCCACGGGCGTCGACGGGCCGGCCTGCTTCTGCTGCCGGCCGCGGTCGTCGATGAGCGCGCGGACGC
>CAZZGM010000268.1:0-2272 GCA_964653955.1 uncultured Bifidobacteriaceae bacterium
TGGACCGCGCGATTCGCTCATCTGAACGAGCAGCTCGAACGCGAGGCGTTGCCGATTCGCGTGGCGCACATGATGTCGGTGGCCACGGTCCTCTACACCGCGCCCTCGCGCTACAACTGGCTGTTCCAGTTCTACCTGAATGCACGAGGCCTGGCGCTGCCGTGGACAGGCACCGGCCGGCTGATCTTCAGCCACAACTACACCGATGCCGACTTCGCCGAGGTCACTGAACGTTTCGTTGGCGCGGCGCGTGACATGCGCGACGGTGGCTGGTGGTGGACCGCTCCCGGTGCCAGTGCCCGTACCATCCGGCGTCAGATCGTCCGGGAGCTGATGGCGGCCGTGCGTCCGTCCCTCGTCGAACGCCCTCACGCGGCGCGTTCGCAGTCGGCGGAGTCGTAGATCTCACCGCGCCACACCTGCAGCGGCGCGCGATAGTACAGCGTGACGTCGTGAAACGGATCCGTGAGGATCTTCGTGCACCATACCAGGCCGGTCTGCACATCCTTCCGGATGCACAACTGCACCGTGCGAAAAGCAACGGCGCCGAGCGCCAGGAGCAGCCAGAGCACCGCCACCTGACTGGTCAGCTCCCACCACGTCGTGGCCGCGGTGATACGTCCGCCCAGCGTCGGCGACACCACGAACGCCAGCGGCGAGAGTGCCCAGATGGTCAGCAGCACCACCTTGCGGCGCAGGTTGTAGCCCACCTTGATCGCTTCCTTGTACTCGTGCGACGCATCGTTCACGTGGTCGTACTCATGCGGTTCGAAGAAAAAATGACCGGCCTGGCGTGACGGCATGGCCACGAGCCACGCAATCAGCACGGCAATCGTGGGGAATATGGCCACGAGGCCGTACGCAGCAATGAAGCTGCACGCGCTCACCAGGTGCAACGCCTGATTGACACGGTTGTGATGGCAGTAGCGGTGATCGTCCCAGCGCTGTGCGGCAAGAGCTTCCTTAAACGTCATCGGGCGGCGTCCTCCGCCCAGCAGCATGCGGTTCAGCCGTGACGTTTCGGCGGCAATTCCGAAAAATCCGTGTGCAGGGCGTTCGTCGCCGCGCCTACTCCACGTCCTGCAGCGCGAGCATCTGCGCATACAGGCCGCCGCGCGCCGCCAGCGCCTCGTGGCTGCCGCGTTCGACCACGCGTCCGTGCTCGAGGACGAGAATCTGGTCGGCGTGGCGCACGGTCGACAGCCGGTGGGCGATGACAAAGGTCGTCCGGCCCGCCTGGAGATTGCGCAGTCCCTCGAACACCAGACGTTCATTGGCCGAATCGAGGCCCGAACTCGGTTCGTCCATGATCAGGATGCGCGCGTCACGGACGATGGCCCGTGCGATGCCGATACGCTGACGTTGTCCGCCCGAGAGCGGCAGGCCGCCCTGCCCCAGCATGGTGTCGTAGCCGTCCGGCAGATGTTCGATGAACTCGTGCGCCTGCGCCAGCTCCGCGGCCCGCACGATCTCGTCGCGTGTGGCATCGGGCTGGCCGTAGGCGATGTTCTGCCAGACCGGCGCATAGAACAACTGCGTTTCCTGGAGGACGAACGCAATCTCCCGCCTGAGTGACCGGATGGTGACGTCCCGGATGTCCTGGCCGTCGATGGAGATGTAGCCGGACACCGGATCGTAGAACCGCGGGATGAGGCTGACCAGCGTGGACTTGCCGCTGCCGCTCGGTCCAACGAGCCCGATGGTCTGGCCCGGCTCCGCCACGAACGACACGTCGTTCAACGCCAGGCGTCCCGGCGCATAGCCGAATGTCACCGAGTGAAAGGCGACACGGCCACCGGCCACATGGAGCGGCTGTGCCTGCGGCGAGCGCGGCAGCCGTTCGTCGGCATCGAGCACGGCACGCACGCGTTCCAGACCGACCGCGGCCTGGGCGATGTTGGTGCTGGCGCGCGCCAGCGACTGGATCGGCCGAAACAGCCGGCCCAGATAGGTCGTGAACACGATCAGCGATCCCGCGGTCATCGTCCCGGCAATCACCTCGCGGGCGCCGAACCACAGGACGGCGGCCGTGCCGATGGCAACGAACGAAGTGACCACCGGCCCGAGCAGCGATCGCACGCGCCTGGCGTAGAGCGCCGCCTCCACGCTCTCGCGGCTCTTCGCGCTGAGTCGTTCGCGCTCGAATGCACCCTGCCCGAACGCCTTCACGACGCGGATGGCGCCGAGACCTTCCTGCACGATGCTCACCAGCTCGCTCTGACGGTGACGCACGTCGCGCGTGGCCGATTTCACGATGGCGCGCAAGCGAACG
>CAZZGM010000268.1:2282-5034 GCA_964653955.1 uncultured Bifidobacteriaceae bacterium
GAACGACAAAGCCCATCACCAGCGGCGTGACGGCCAGCGCCACCAGCGTGAAGTGCCAGTTGAGCCACAACATCACCGCCAGCATCCCGACAATCGTCAGGCTGTCGATGACGATGTCGAGGAGCGAGGTGGAGACGAAGTCTCGTACCGTGTTGATGTCGTCGGTAATGGTGCTGATGAGCGGCCCGGTCTGCTGACGGTCGTAGTACGACATCGACAGGCGCTGCAGGTGCGCGTACACGCTCTGGCGCAGGTCGTGCGCGACCCACTGGCCGATGCTGACGGTGTAGTACGCATTCAGGTAGGAGCTGCCGGCTTGAATGAGGGCAATGGCAATGGTTGCCGCCACGGAGAAATTGAGCAGCGTGAAACGATCCGGTTCGGCGCCCACCATCCAGGCGAGTGCCGGTGGCACGGGCTCGTTTCCCAGCACGGAGTCGAGCACGATCTTGATTGGCCACGGCTGTGCCAGACTCGCGACCGTTTCCGTGGCCATGGTCATGAAGACCACCGTCACCCAGCGCCAATAGGGCCTGACAAGACCCGCAGAAAACCTGAACACGTGCGCTGATTGTAGCCCTGCCGAACATGACCACGCAGTAACGGGCGAGAAACATGCGTGGCGGTCGGGCTAGGTACGGCCACTCATCGTGGTAGTGTGAGTCGATTCGCGCCTGCCCCCGCCGCGACAGGATCTACCCGACTCACAAACGAGAATTTCAGGAGGACACATGAGAGGCGTACATGTGATTCAGGCGGTGTCGCTGGCCGTGGTCGTGGGCCTGGCGCCGTTTGGCGTCAGCCAGGCTGCCGCGCAGTCGGCAGAGGTGATTGCCAGCGGACTCGACAACCCGCGTGGACTGGCATTCGGACCCGATGGGGCCATCTATGTGGTGGAAGCCGGAAGCGGCGGCACCAGCACGTTGTGCCTCCCGCAGCCCACCGGTGAAGGCGAGCGGTGTTATGGCGCCACCGGTGCCATCAGCCGCGTGGTGCCGACCGGCGGACAGCAGCGCGTGATTACCGGCCTGCCATCGCTCGCGGGTGATGACGGCGCGGAAGCCACCGGACCGCACGACATCCAGTTCGCGTTCGACAACGCCTGGATCACCGTCGGCTCGGGCGGTGATCCGGCCCTGCTCGCACCGTTCAACCAGCAGGGCATCCGGTTTGGCGCGCTCTACCGCATCAGCTACACCGGCCAGGTGACGCCTGTCGTCGACATTGCCGGCTTCGAGTCCACCGCCAATCCCGACGGCGGCGCGCTGGACTCCAACGCCTTCGGCCTGCGCATCCTCTCGAATCGCGGTGTCGTTGCCGACGCTGGCGCCAACGCGCTGCTCCAGATCAGCCTCAACGGCGCGATCTCCCCGCTGGCCGTGTTCCCGACGCGTACCGCCGAGGGTCCGGGCGGCGAGGTGGAAATGGAAAGCGTCCCGACGTCGGTCGTCGAAGGACCTGACGGTTCGCTGTATGTCGGCGAGCTGACGGGCTTCCCGTTCCCCGAGGGCGAAGCGCGGGTGTATCGCGTGCCGGCGGCTGGCGGAACACCGGTTGTCGTGGCGGACGGCTTCACCAACATCGTCGACATCGCCATCGGACCGGACGGCGCGGCCTACGTGCTGGAGCACGATGCCGACGGCATCCTCGGCCCCGAGACGACGGGGCGGCTGACGAAGATCGGCCTCTTCGGCACGCGCACCGAGTTGGCCGCCGGCGAACTGGTGGCACCGGGCGCGCTCACGATTGGTCCGGACAACACCGTCTATGTGACGACGAACAGCGCGTCGGCCGGCACGGGCGAAGTGGTCCGGATCACGCAGAACGGCGCCCCGCCCGCACAGCGGTAACCACACCGGCACTCGAGCGGAGGCGGCCGCGCGCCGCTTCCGCTTCGCTCCCCGCTTCCCCTTCGCACCCGGGTGCCCGGGTTCTCGCTCCCGCTCCGTACCCCACCTGTCCCCGATTTCCTCCCACCTCGCGCGGCGTAACCCACCCGTCCCAGGTAACGGCCCTGCAAATTGAGAATGAATCTCACTTCTTCTTGACCGACCAAATAGGTCGCATTAAGATTTGTTCAGAATTAATTCCCGCCACAGCGTCAGAAAGGCCTCCGGTTCGGTTCCCATGCGCACCACCTCGACTGTTCCCACGTCCCGCAAGCGAAAGAAGGGGCGTCTTCGCCTGTTCACCACCAGCGCGCTCGTCATGAGCGCGGCCATGGCGGCGCGGCCCGCGCCCGCCCAGGCCCAGTCCACACCGGCCGTTCGCCCCGCCGGGCAGATGACCTTCAACATCCCGGCCGGTCCGCTCGACGGCGCCCTCCGCGCGTTCGAAGCGGCAACCGGCCTCACCGTGCGCGTGACGCTTCCCGCCGACACGGTCAGCACCCTGCAATCGCCCGGCGTCACGGGCCTCTACACGCCCACGGCCGCGCTCGAGCGCCTGCTCGAAGGCACCGCGCTCACGGCCACGCCTGGCGACAACGGCGTGCTCACCATTGACGTGAGCCGGCTGCAGGAGTCGGTGCAGGTGACCGGCCGGCTGCCGCACGTCGAGTCGCCGAAATACGTCACCAGCCTCTCGTCCACGCCGCAGACCATTCAGGTCATTCCCGGTACCGTGATGGCCGAACAGGGTGCCTTCACGCTGTCGGACGCGCTCCGCAACGTTCCCGGCATCACGCTCCAGGCCGGCGAGGGCGGCGGCGCGTCGAGCACCGCCGGCGACATGTTCAACATGCGCGGCTTCA
>CAZZGM010000269.1:0-5021 GCA_964653955.1 uncultured Bifidobacteriaceae bacterium
CTTCGGCGAGTCGTAGCCGACACCAACCTTGAAGACAACGGTCACGTTCCGGATTTCGGCGGGCGTGGCAACGGGATTGCCCGAGATGACCACCAGGTCGGCCACCTTGCCGGCGGTCACCGACCCGAGCGTGCCGTCCACGCCGAGCATCTTCGCGCCGTTGAGCGTCATGATCTGAATGGCTTCGACCGGCGTGAAGCCGGCTTCGATGAGCAGCTCGTAGTTGCGCTGGTCGCCGTAGCCGGGGAGCGCTCCGCCGACTCCGGTGGGGTCGACGCCGGAGCCCAGCAGGCCACCTGCTTTCACGAACGCCCGCTCGAAGGCCTGCGCCCTCCGGAACAGCTCGGGCATGGTCGAGTCGGCGGCCCGCGCGGCAATGTCGCGGCGTGCGCTCAGATATTCTTCGCGCGCTTCCGGCGCCAGCGCGTCGAGCACGCGCTGTTCGAGCGGCGGGCGATCGGGGAACGACAGTTCGTACACCGCCAGCGTGGACGACATGGCCACGTTGTTTTTCACCATGGCCTGGATGGTCTCCTGCACGTCGGGGCCTTCCATGTCGACGCGCAGCAGGCTGTCGCGCATGTCCGGCGCGCAGTGGTCGGGCTTGCGGTCCGTCACGTAGTCGCTGTTGGCGAACAGCCCGTGCTCGAGGTTGTCGATGCCCAGCGCGACGGCTTCCCGGTACGACACCGAGCAGAGATGGCCGGTGACCTTGAGCCCGCGTGCGTGCGCCGCGCGAATGGCCGAGCCCAGCGCTTCGCGACTGATGTCGGTATAGGCCTTGAACCACGTGACGCCCTCGTCGGCCCAGTAATTGACGATGCGCGTGGCCTGCTCTGCCGAGGAGAGCTGTGCCATGGTGGCCGAGCCGCCGGGGCCGGTGAGATAAGGGCCGGTGAGGTGCAGGCGCGGACCGGGCACGCGGCCTCCGTCGATGTCGCGTTTCATGTTGATCTCGTGGTACGGCGACGTGCCGCCCGTCGTCCGGGCGGTGGTAATGCCCGTGCCGAGATAGAGACGCGGGGCCGAGAACTGCAGCTGCACACTGCGTCCGCGCGTCGTGTAGAAGGTGTGATTGTGCATCCCGACCAGGCCCGGGATGACGGTGTGCCCGGTCAGGTCGATGACACGGGCGCCGGACGGCACGGCCGCACTGGCCGCCGGGCCCACGCTGGCGATGCGTCCGCCCTGCAGGACGATGGTGTGATCGTCGAGGGGTGGAGTGCCGGTGCCGTCCACCACGCGGGCGTGGGTGAGCGCCACCACCGGATCCGATACGGTGACGTACTGCCGCACCTCCGGCGAAAGGACGTCGACGGACTGGGCCGACAGCAGCGCCGGGGCCGCCGCCGCGGCCAGCAGGAACAAGGCTCGTCTCATCATGGTTCCACCTCGAACACCATCCGCATGCCCGCCTCGATGTGCTCGGCGACGTGACAATGCAGCATCCACTTGCCGGGATTCGTGATTTCCAGCAGCACGTCCGCCACGAAGCCGGTCGGCAGGAGCACGGTATCTTTCCACACCAGGTGCTGGTTCGGTACACCGTTCATGGCCAGCAGCAGGAGACGCTGGCCGTGGACGTGGATGGGATGCTGCATGGCGTGCTGTGCCGACCGATCGTTGACGAAGCGCAGCTTCACCACGTCGCCCACCTTGAAGCGCCACGTGATGTCCATGTTCTCGCGTCCCGTGGACGGTTCCCGCAGCAGCCACTGCGCGTTCCGCGCCGTGACCACCCAGTCCATCTCGGGCATGGTGCCCGTCCACTCCACCGGGTGGCGGTACACCGATTCGAAGTTCATCAGCGGTCCGATGGGGAATGGCAGCTCACCCGTGCGAAGCGTGATGGTGAGTGCCTTGTCCACCGGACGGTCGAAGTGACGGCGGAACGGTTCGATGTCCGACGACACGGCACGGTTGTGGCGGAGCACGTCGAACGCCCTTGCGTGATCCGGTGCGGCGGCCGCCGGTGCCACCGTGACCGTGCCAAGTACGGTGGTCTCATCGAAGAACCGCGCCTGCACGTGGTCGATGGCGCGGATGCGATTGACCAGCGTCGCCTCGCCGGGAGCCTCGAAGCGGACGTCCACCACGTACCGTTCCGCCGGCGCGATGGTCACGTTGTCTACCCAGGCTTCGCGCTCGAAACGGCCAAGGTCGGAGGCGACCACCTTCATCCGGACCGCCGCGCCCTGCCACGAGACGTTGAATACGCGCGTGCTCGACACGTTGGTGAGATAGAAACGCACCACTTCGCCCCGGCTCGCGCGCGCCTGCCACTGCGGTTCGCCGTTGACCAGCAGCTGGTTGCCGAAGCGGCCCATCAGCGCGTGCGTCGGCGCCTCCAGGCCGTAGCCGACGAGGCCCGAGTCGGCCGCCAGCAGGTCGTCCAGCATGAGGAACTCGTCGCGGTGCGCAGGACCGAAATAGCCGGGCTCGCGCGAGTGGACGAGGATGTTGCCGTAGAGCCCGAGATCCTGCAGCGCGTCTTCGCGATGGTGCGGGTGATACCAGTAGAGCCCCGCGTCCTTGAAGTAGACGCGGTATTCGAATGTGGCGCCCGGCTCCACGGGATCCTGCGTGACGTGCGGGACGCCGTCGAAGCGGTTGTCGAGCCGCAGGCCGTGCCAGTGGATGGCTGTGGGGAAGTCGGTACGGTTCGTGAAGCGGACGGTAATAGTGGAATCCTGCTCCACCTGAATCAGTGGACCCGGATACTGCTCGTTGAAGCCGAGCATCGTCACGGTACGGCCGAACAGCACGCGGCGGACCGGCGCGGCCACGAGGTCCAGCGAGGCACCATCGGTCAGGCGCATGATCTCGCGCGGCCGGGCGAGCGGCGCGGCTTCGTCCGCGGCCGGCAGGTACGACGTGACGTCGGGCCGCAGCGTCATCAGCGCTGGCGGCATCGAGACGCCAGGGTGCATGGGCGGTGGCGTCCAGCCCGTGGCATCGGGTGCGGCGTGCTGGTGATGGGCCGCCGCATCGCCTGGCGCAGCGGCGCCGTCGCGGCGGTTGAGGAAGCCTGCCAGCAGATACGCCATGTCGTGCGGCTGCATGCGCACGCCGGCGGAGGTGCCGCGCAGCACCAGACGGCCGGTGCGCTCGGCCACGGCATCGGACGCTTCCGCGGTGACGAGCACGAGGAAGCGGTCGAACGACACTGGTCCGAGCGTGGCCGTGCCGTTGCCGACGACGCCAAGTTTCAACACCGGATCGAGTTGCGGTGTGGTGGCCCAGGCAATGTAGGTGGTGTAGTCCCCGAGGGTGGACGGCTCGGGCAGGTCGCGCAACTCAATTCTGAGGTCGTGCAGGTGTTCCCCTGACGGCGTCACGGCCGCGCCGAATGGCGACGGTGGCGGCAACAACCGGACGATGCCGTTGCCCTGTTCGACGCTGGCGGCCTGCAGCAGTTCGATGCAGTAGAGGTCCGCATCGCCCTCCGCGTGCGGCATGCCAGTGGTCGTTGCCGGCGCGCACGACAGCGGAGCCGGCTGGCCAAGGAGGCGGCCGGCCAGCGCCGCCATGGCGAGCATCAGCGCGACGAGAGGCAGGCAGCGCCGCATAGCGGCGCATTGTACTCATCGCGGCGGCCTGTCACGAGGCCGATGCGGCCGGACGAAACGGCCAGCGTCGGCTCGTGCAAGGCACGGATGACGGCTGCACGCGGGCTCAGGTCACGTCGAGCAGTCGTCGGAATCGAGATAGGTCCACGTATCGGTTCGTGTGGCCATTTCCTTCCCCCGACGACGATGCCATCGTCCGGGTGCGGGGTCAATGGTGCTGTGTGAGGAATATGGGCTGTCGATGAGCGGGCGTAGAATCGACGGGTATGACCCGCGTGGCTCTTGCTTTGGTGTCCGCTGCGTTGTTCTGCCACGGCGCGGCGCCGGTGGTTCTGGCGGCTCAGCCGCAGGACGAGGTGCTGGCGCGCGCGCGGGACTACGTGGCCGCCTACGAACAGGCGTTCGCGAACCTGCTGGCTGAAGAACAATCGACACAGGAGTTGCGGGAACCGGGCGTACTGGCCGGCATGCCCGGCCCAACGCGCGGGAGCGGCGGGATGTCGGGCGGCGGTATGCCGATGATGGAGTCGCCCGCCTCGTCCGAACGCACCACGCGGCGACGTCTCCGCGCCAACTACCTGGTGATTCGTGCCGAGACCGGCCTCGGCTGGGTCCCGTTCCGCGATGTCGTCGAAGTGGATGGCAAGAACGTCGGCGGACGGCAGCAGCGCCTGGTGGAATTGCTGAGCGGTGACGGCCCCGCGGATCTGGTGCGGGCGCGCAACCTCATGGTGGAAGGCGCGCGACACGATCTCGGCGACGTCGCCCGGACGTTCAACATTCCGGTGCTGGGACTGCTGTTCGTTCACCCGGACCGCGCCATGGCCACGACGTTCACGCGCCGCGGGCAGGAACGTGTGGCCGGCCGCCGCGCCACCGTGTATACGTTCGACGAGCCGGGGCGCCCGTCACTGGTCCGTGGTCCTGGCGATCAGGATCTGCCGTCCACCGGCCGTGTGTGGGTGGACGACACCTCCGGAGCCATCCTCAAGACCGAACACATCGTCCAGGCGTGGGACGTGACGGCCACCGTCACCGTGCAGTACCGGCACGACGATCGCCTGGGCCTGTGGCTCCCCGAACGAATGACAGAGGAATATCGCTGGTCCAGCAACAAAGGCCGCACGCTTCGCGTGAGCGCGCGCTACAGCGACTATCGACGCCTGCAGATTGACGCGAGCGAGGATGTAACCGTGCCGCGCAAGCCGCCGGGCCGCTGAACGCACTCACTGGAGCGCCCGCGTGGAACAGGCGGGCATCACATCATGCAGACACTACCAATCGTGGCCCTGGCGGCCATACTCACAGCGGGGTGTATGGGACGAGAATCGGGAACTGAAACGGTGAAGACCGTGGCGCCGTACGGCACGTGGGTGTCGCCCATGACCGCAGCACGTGTGGCGGCCGGGGCGCTGCGATTTGGCGAAATTGCTCTCGACGGCGACCAGGTGT
>CAZZGM010000270.1:0-4968 GCA_964653955.1 uncultured Bifidobacteriaceae bacterium
ACCCTGGGCGGTGCCGCCCAGCGCCAGGCGTTCCACGCCCTGTGCCGGACCGCGGTCGAAGAAGATGTAGATGCTTCGCCGCCGCGCTGCAAACGTGAACGGCGACACGAGCGCGCGGAAGACCGGGTCTTCGTTGTACTCGCGCATGGCCACCACCCACATATCCACGCCCTGGGCACGCATCACCTGTGGCAGGTTCACCTCCAGCCGTTCCTTCAACCATGCCTGCTGCGTCTCGGCCTGCTGCCGCAGTGTGCCGAACGGCCGGGCCGAGTTGTAGGGCGGCGTGTCCTGCGCCGCGGCAGCGCCGGTGAGTCCCAGAACGAATGCAAGGGCGAAGAACGCTTTCGGCAACACGATGGTGTCTCCTGAAGAAGTGACCGTCGCGCGATTCTATCCGCAGTACGCGAGCTGCACGCACGCCATCAGGTGCAATGCCGCCCACGGCTCATGGTTATGATCTCCACTCGATGACCGACCACTCCCGGCGCAGCCTCATGGCCCCGCTTCTCGTGGCGGCGTGTGTCGGCGCGGGTGTGTTCGGGATGGCAACCGGTTTCACCATCCTGTCTCCGTCGGCATTCGGATGGCTGTTCAACGGCGGCGTCGATCCGTCGTTTCACTTCACGGGCTGGCACCTGTTCCGGACGAGTCCGTGGACGCTGCCGCCCGGCGCCACCGTCAATCTCGGCTACCCGGTGGGCACCTCGATCGCCTTGACGGACTCCATCCCTGTGATGGCCCTGCTGCTCAAGCCGTTCGACGCGCTGCTGCCTCCGGTCTTCCAGTACTTCGGCGTGTGGCTGCTGCTGTGTTTCGTCCTGTAGGCAGTGTGCGGCACGCTGCTGATGACAACCGTCACGGAGCGGCAACTGCTGGCTGTCCTTGGCGGCGCGATCTTCGCGCTGTCGCCGCTCATCGTCCATAGGACCGGCCATGCGGCGCTCACCGCGCACTGGCTGCTGCTGGCCGGCCTGTGGCTGTTTCAGCACCGCGCGCGCTGGCGGACGGTTGTATCGATGAGTGCCTGGGTGGTATTGGCCACGGTGGCCGCGGCCACGCATCCCTATCTGGCGGCCATGGTGGCGGCACTGGCGGCTGGTGCCTGGCTGAGCCGCGTACCATCGGCGTCGCGGCTGCTGCCGGACGCCATAATGCCGCTGACCGTTATCGGTACAGCCATGGGGCTGACGTGGTGGGCGTGTGGCTATTTCGTGGTGCCGGGCACCGCCGACCTGCAGGCAACGGGCTTCGGCCAGCTGTCGTTCAACCTGCTGTCGCCGTTCGTGCCGTTCGATCGCGCGTGGGTGGCCGGCCTCATGCATCCTCCGCTTGCCTGGTACGACCAGCACGAAGGCTTCGCCTATCTCGGGCTCGGTGGGCTGCTGCTCGTGGCAGTGGGCCTGATGTTGTGGGTATGGCGGCCGGCGCGGCCTACGAGGACAGCGGGATGGCTCATGGTGACCTGCCTTGGGCTGATGGTCTTTGCGTTGAGCCCGGTGATCACGCTGGGCCAGTCCGTGCTCCTTGAATATCCCGCGGGGTGGTGGGGTCCGCTGGCCACGTTCCGCGCCAGCGGCCGCATGGTGTGGCCGGCTTACTATGCCGTGCTGCTTACCGCTCTGGGCCTGGTGGTGACGCGCCTCACACCACGGCGAGCTGCGGCACTGCTGATGCTGGTGGCGAGCCTGCAGGTGGCCGATCTGTGGACGGTGCACGCGGACAAACGTGCCGGTTACCGCGCGCCGTTTCACGAACGGCTGCCGAGCCCGTTCTGGCTGGATGTGTTCCGGCTGCACGCGCACGTGATGCTGATCCCGTCCAACATGTGCACGCCGCTGGAGCACAGCCTGGATTACCGCTTCTTTGCCATCCCGGCCGGCATCGCGCGCAGCACGCTCAACGGCGGCGTCGCGTCGAGACACGATCCGCGGGCCGTGGCTCGGTATTGCGCGCAGTATCAGGTGGACATGGCGGAAGCACGGCTGCGCGACGACACCATTTACGTGCTGTCGCCGCAGGCCGCGGTGCCCTTCATCGACACCGCGGGTGAACGCGCACACTGCGCGACCGTCGACGGACATGTGGCATGCGTGACGGCAGCCAGCTTCGAGCGCTGGCCGCAGGAACTACGTGACCTCGTCCGGCGGTAGATCCGAAGCAACAACGCGCCCGGCCCGCGCTCGTACGTCGCCATGACGCCGAAGTGGCACCGTGACGAGCGCACGGCCATCACGCGGGTGGCGCCTCCAGCGCATGCCGCAGCTCCGCGAACGCTCGCGCGAAGTCCTTGGCCTGATAGTGCGCGTTGAGGCCGCTGGTGTTGGGCAGTACCCACAGCCGAGCGCCGACCAGCAGCTCGGGCTGGCTGCCAACCATCGCATGTGGGCGGTCGAACGCGGTGCGATAGGCGCCCACGCCAACGATGGCCACCATGCGCGGATGGTAGCGGCGAACCTTGCGTTCCAGGCGCAGGCGTCCGGCCCTCAGCTCGTCCGTGCTCAACTCCGCGGCCGTGGCCGTGGTCCGCGCCACCAGGTTCGTGATGCCCAGGCCGCAGGCCAGCAGCTCCTGGCGTTCGTCCGGGGCCAACTGGCGCGGTGTAAGACCAGCCGCGGCCAGCGCCGGCCAGAATCGATTGCCGGGACGGGCAAAGTGAAGCCCGGTGGCGCCCGAATAGAGACCGGGATTGATGCCGCAGAACAGCACGTCGAGGTCCGGGGCAATCACGTCGCGGATGGTGCGGTTGCGCGCCGCCTGAAGATCCGCGGCGGTTGGTTTCGTGCGGGGCCGCGCCACCTTCACAGGCCGCAGGATCGACTCACGCCGGCGCACGTGATCGTGCAATCACTCCACGGGTATCGCACCGGCCCGCTCTCCGTTGGTTGCTTTCGGCACCTCGTATACGAGTTCGGCAAACGCCGAGCCCACCTGACGCACCGACACGAGGCGCAGCGGCGGACTCGTCAGCCGGCGCGGAAACAGCGGCTTGCCGCGCCCGAGCGTCACGGACGACACCTGCACGTGCATCTCGTCCAGCAGGCCGGCGTCGTGGAACTGACCCGCCAGATCGCCGCCGCCGACAATCCAGATGTTTTTCGTGCCGGCCGCCGCGCGCATGGCGTCGTGCACCGGGCGCACGTCGCCACGCACCAGCCGAATGTCCGCACCCGGTATGAGCGGCAGCTCGCGGGAGGAAAACACCCAGGCGGGCTGCGTGTAGGGCCACGCCGATCCGGTCTCGCCGGCCACGATGTCGGCATGCCGCAGCATCCACTCGTATGTGGCCGCACCCATGGCCAGCGCTCCCACCTGCGCCATGAACGACGCGTAGCTCGTGTCGTTGATGTCGCCCAGGGGAAATAGCCAGTCGAGCGAATCGTCTTCCGTCGCGATGAACCCGTCCAGGCTGGTGGCCGTGAAGTATTGCGTCTTCATGTCAGCTCCACTTTCCGTCTCACTCCTGGCGCAACGCATCCACCGGGTTCACGCCAATCGCCCGCCGTGCCGGCATCACACCAGCCGCCAGCGCCGCTGCTGACAGTACCAGCGCGGCCACCGCCATCGCTCGCGGATCCGCAGCAGTCATGCCGAACAGATGCGCTTCCACCAGCGTCCTCAACATCCACGATGCGGCACCGCCAAGCGCCAGGCCCGCCGCCATCCACCACGCCACGCGCCCCAGCACCAGCCGGAGCACGCTGCCCGCCGTCGCGCCAAGCGCCATCCGCACCCCAATCTCCCTCGTGCGCTGCTCCACGCCATGCGCCAGCACACCATACAACCCGACCGCGGCCATCGTCAGACCAAGCACACCAAAGAGCCCCAGCATCAACATGTTGAAGCGGCGCTGCGCAATGCGACCCGCAAACACTTCGTCGAGCGTTCGCACGTTGCGCAGCGGCACCGACGGCAGTTCCGCTGCCACGGCCTGCCGAACACCTGGCAGCACCGTACCCACGTCGGCGGACATCTGGACGATGAGCTCACCCCAGGAGCGGCCTTCCTGCGCCAGCGGTACATACATTTCGGGAAGCGCGTCGGACTCCAGCGATACCTGACGAACGTTGCCAACCACGCCCACCACGGTACGCGACACGTCGTTCATCACGAGCGCCTGGCCAACCGCGTGCCCGTCAGGAAACGCCAACGCGGCCAGGGACTCGCTCACCAGCACTACCGGTGCGCCACCGCTTCGATCGTCGCGCGAGAAGAAGCGGCCGCTTCGCAGAGCAATGCCCATGGCTTCGTGGTAACCGTCCGACACATGCCGGAGGCTGACGGGGGAAATACCTTCATGTCCTCGCGCCGGCACCTGCACCGTCGTCGTGGTCATGCTGCCGCCGAACGGCATGCCCCCGGAGATCAAGGCCGCTCGCGTCACACCTGGTATCTGCGCCACACGATCGACGATGGCCAGCAGGCGCGAGCCGTGGTCGGGCGCGGTGTCTCCGGGTGGAATCGGCGGCATGACGCGCGCGGTGAGAACACCGGTCGCGCGGAAGCCGGGATCGATGGCCACCAGTGTCCGGAAACTTCCAATGAAGAGCGCCGCTCCCACCAGCAGCACCATGGCCAGCGCCACCTCCGCCACCACCAGCGTACCCGACCACCTTCTCCGGCCACGGCCTGCCGTGGTGCGTGTGCTTTCCTGAAGCACCGGTGCGACTTCCGGCTTCGACAACTGCCAGGCCGGAGCAAGTCCAAACACCACGCCCGTGCCCACGGCCAGTGTCACGGCAGCCGCCAGCACACGGAGGTTGACGGCAATCGCCGCCACTCGTGGAACACCTTCCGGCATCGACAGCCGCAATACGTCCACGCCCCACCACGCCAGCAGCAGCCCCAACGCGGCACCGCCACTGGCCAGCACCAGGCTTTCGACCAGGAGCTGTCGCACCAGACGTCCACGGCTGGCACGAGCTGCCGGGCGCGAACGTGATTTGGCCGTCCGCGCCGCGCTTGGTG